>JAFLCC010000001.1:0-300000 GCA_017302835.1 Deltaproteobacteria bacterium
ATTAAACTTGAAAAAGTAGACATGATTCAACAACTAGAACTTGACTTGTATGCAGCTTAGAAAATAAAAATAAAAAATCATTCTGGAGTATTTCTAAAAAGTTTCTACCAGAAACGGGACGCCATCCCCCGTAGAGGGGAAGACATTTAATAGTTTGGGTATCCTTGGTTCGCAAGTTGTAGGAATTGGTAGGGGTGCACGGACTTGAACCGCGGATCCATCGGTTATGAGCCGATTGCTTTAACCAACTAAGCTACACCCCCGTCTATTGTTCTTTAAAACTTAGGATCTAAATATTTAATTTTTGAAATAAAATTTAAACCAAGTCAATTTACCCGTCAACAAAAGCTTTCAGCTTGTTAGATCTGCTTGGATGCCTCAATTTACGTAATGCTTTAGCCTCAATTTGACGAATTCGTTCCCTAGTAACATTAAAATCTTGACCCACTTCTTCGAGAGTATGATCGCTTTCCTCTCCAATTCCAAAACGCATTCTCAGTACTTTTTCTTCCCGAGCCGTCAATGTCGACAAGACTCTTCTTGTTTGTTCCGCAAGATTCAGATTCACGATGGCCTCTGAAGGATTAATCACTTTTTTATCTTCAATGAAATCTCCCAAATGAGAATCTTCTTCTTCCCCAACAGGAGTTTCAAGGCTGATCGGCTCCTTAGCTATCTTTAAAACTTTTCTTACTTTATCAACAGGCATATCCATTTTTTCAGCAATTTCTTCGGGAATTGGCTCACGACCTAATTCTTGAATTAAATACCTTGAAGTTCGTACCAACTTATTAATGGTTTCAATCATATGCACAGGAATTCGAATAGTGCGTGCTTGGTCGGCAATAGCCCTTGTGATGGCTTGACGGATCCACCAAGTCGCATAGGTAGAAAACTTATAACCTCTTCGGTACTCAAATTTGTCTACAGCCTTCATTAAACCAATATTTCCTTCTTGAATCAAATCCAAAAACTGCAAACCTCGATTGGTATATTTTTTTGCAATCGAGACCACCAGTCTTAAGTTAGCTTCCACCAATTCGGATTTTGCAGCGTCAGCTTCTCTTTCGCCCTTCCAAATTGCTGTATAGGTCTCTTGAATCCAGCGGAAGTTCATTTCTGTTTCTAAATCCAAACGAGTTAACCGATCATGGGCCTCTTGAGCTTGAACCGCATAAGATCTGAAGCGATGATAATTCAAACCGGTATCTTTGGTCATCTTTTGCAAATCTTTTTCATTGCCTTCAATGTGTTTTAATTTTTCAACTAATGACGCCACATCTTTAGAAAAGGTTCTTTCAGTGCCATCTTTAATTCTTTTTCTTAAAGCGCCGATACGATGAACTAAGTTCTTAAATTTAATAACCACTCGGTTAATCGTTTTTCTATTGAAATTAATAGATTCAAAATTGAGCATCAGGCTTTCATTTAAAACTCGAAGATCTGCCATTGTGGAATTTCTTTTATCCGCTGGCGTTGACTCTTTTCTTAAGGTTTCAAAATGAGTCTTTGTCGCCACTTGATATTCAGTTACTTTTCCAATGAGCTCATGGATTTTATCAATATACTCTTTTTCGTCATATTGAGTCTCTTCGTCCTCTAAGCCTCTGAAGATGGCTTTTACTTTAATTCGCCCCTCATCCAATCGTTTACCTAAATTAATAATTTCCCAAGTGCCCAGAGGTGACATCAAAATGGCTCGAACTATTTCTCTTTCCCCTTTTTCAATTCTTCTAGCAATCTCCACTTCCCCTTCACGAGTCAGTAAAGAGACACTTCCCATTTTTCTTAAATACAATCTAACTGGATCATTGCCTTTGACATCTTCGCTTTCAGCAACCTCTTCCTCGTCAGCTTCTTCATCTTCTTCATCGATATCTGATAAAAAGGGAGAGTCCCCCTCTTCACCAGTCTTTCCGTTTTCATCTGTATGATCAGAAATAGAAACACCATTTGATTCTAAAGACTGCATAAAGAAATCTAAAACAGAAGCCAACATGATTTCTGGAGGCAGAAGTTCGTTTATTTCTTCAATCGATAAAACTTTCTTTTCTTTAGCAATAGTCAGAAATCTGACAATTTCTTCTTTAATTATTGCTTCTTGCTCTGCCTGAGACAGAACTTTAACTGGTTCTTTAGACTTTTTATTCACACCTGGCTTCATTAAAACCCCATTTATTTATTATCTTTTAAAGCTTTCTGTATCTGTATCATTTTTTCCATTTTTTCAGGAGTGGCACCCAACTTAAGTTCGTGAGAAATTTGTTTCAACGTTTGTTTCAAATAATTTTCTCGAACTCTTTTTATCGCGTCCCTAACTAATTTTTCTTCGATCTCTTTCTGCTGTTCATCACTTTGTTCATATTTCTGACTGAATGACAAATCACTGTTTTTAGTTTCAAAATTTATTTCATCAGTATACTTACTTCCTAATGAATTTTCTAATCCACTTTCAGATTTACTATCTTCCCGACTGTCCACTAAAGACCCTGATCGAAAATACCCCTTCATTGGATCATTAAAAAACAAAAGCTTTGGTTCATCAACCTTTGATACAAGAAGACTAGTTAATCTATCAAATTTTTCAGGACTTTGTCTATATACTTGATGAGCTTCTTGCAATAGTTTTTTTACATCCCTATGTAATAAAAACTCTTCAACAGATTCCTCAGAATAAATCTTCATGTTGGCATAAGATTTGATTACTAAAGAAAGCAACATCAACTCAGCCCTGCTGGCCTTTTTTAAATGGTAAACTGGCTCCGAGTACAATTCAGTTGGCACGGGAATTGATTGAATCTCTCTAGAGCTAGTTTGATTTAATTCCTTTGAACCAGAGGTCACAATTTGATTCAGCCAAGACCTATCAACTCCCATCACAGGAGCTAATTGTTGAATGTAAAGTTGGGTATAATTTTTGTCTGGAATCATATCTAAAATTTTTTTTAATTTTCCGGCTAGCTTAATTTTTTCACTGGGCTCACCATGGAAATCAACCATCCACTCCTTAAAAATAAGATTCATCAGATCCAGCGAATGGTCAATTTTGTCCTTCAATTCCTTCGATCCATATTTTCGAACAAAATCATCTGGATCTTGATTATCGGGAAGAGTTAGTCCCTTTGGATAAAGATCTTGCTCTAACAACACCCCTAAGGCTCTCTCCGTGGCTTCCCTACCCGCCGAATCCCCGTCAAACAATACAACCACATTACGCGTTAATTTCCGGATAATTCTTCCATGATCTGAGGTTAAAGCTGTACCCATGGTCGCAACAACATTTCGGATACCCTTCTGATATAAAGAAATCAGATCCATGTATCCCTCAACGATAATTATCTGATCTTCCGAGCGAATATACCTTGCGGTCTGTTCTAAACCATAAAAAATTTTTCCCTTTTGAAAAACCATGGTTTCAGGAGAATTAAGATATTTGGGTTCACCCGATTGTACAACACGACCACCAAATGCCAAAACTTCGCCCATAGAATTTGTAATTGGAAAAATGAGGCGGTCCCTAAAAATATCGTACTTGCCGTCTTCTTTGCTTTTGGCCTTTACCAGCCTGGCCTCTTCAGCTAATTCTAAAGAATAATTCTTTCTTTTCAGATGTTCACAAAGCCCACTCCATTCGGGAAGGGCATAGCCAATTTTAAAGGATTGAATAATATCTGAACTCATTTCTCTTTTCTGCAGGTAAGCAAATACTTCATGATTTTTTGGCAGTCGTTTTAAACTTTCAGTAAAGTAGTTCAAGGCTTCTTTGTTGATGGATAATAATTCTTTTCTTTTTTTAAATTTTAAATCAGCTCCGCGGTCTTCTTCCATCTCTGAGGGGATTGGCAATCCGGCGCGGTCAGCTAAAAACTCGATAGCCTGGGGAAAATTCAAGCCTTGATAGTCCCTTAGAAAGGTAAAAATATTTCCACTCTTATGACATCCGAAACAATGATAAACTTGCTTTAATTCTGAGACGGAAAAACTGGGAGTTTTTTCTTGATGATCTGGAAAAGGGCAACGCCCCATCAATCCAGTCCCGGAAGACTTTAACTGAGTGTACTGAGAAATAATATCAACAAGATTGCTGGAACTCTGTACTTTTTCAATAAAGTCTTGGGTGTATTTCATTTATTTTATTACTTAATTCTATCATTGGGAACACCATCTTGATTACCTGACTAAACCAGTAACCAAGATGGTTCTCTTTAAAAAACTTATACAAGTTTCGCTTTTATAATCTCACTAATAGTTTTGTTGTCAGCGGTACCCGCCGTTCTCGCAAGCGTTTCCTTCATGACGGCACCCATATCTTTTATGGTTTTCGCCTGAAGAGAAGCCATCACCTCAGTAACAACAACACCAATTTGTTCTCTTGACATCTGTTGAGGAAGGTAGGCCTCAAGAACTTTTAGCTCCGCCTCTTCTTTCTCTACAAGATCTTGCCGGGATGCCTTTTGAAACTGATCAATAGATTCCTTACGTTGTTTTACAAGCTTTTTAATAACACCTAAAACATCTTCGTTACCTATCGGATTGGGGCGAAGTTCGACCTCTTTGTACTTTATTGCTGATTGCAAAAAACGAATCGCTTCCAGTCTCACAGAATCTCTAGCTCTCATAGCCTCTTTCATGTCTGCCATAATTTTTTCACGAATTTCCATGAAAACTCCCTAATCCTAAGTTATTCTCTAATTCTTGTTTTTTTAAGAGCTCTTTTTCTAGCTGCAATAGATTTTTTCTTAAGTCTAACGCTTGGCTTTTCGAAGTGTTCTCTTTTTTTAACTTCAGAAAGAATACCGGCTTTTTCGCAAGATTTTTTAAACTTACGAAATGCGCCTTCGAAGTTTTCACCATCTCTGATTTTTACGACTGGCATTAAATTCACCTTCCCTTCAAAACAATCCTAAGTAAGTAGCAAATTGCTTAGTTTATTACAACTTATGAAACGATAAAAAATAATGCAAAGCATCTATTTTTTATACTGCCTATTTGCTTCTTCAGGAAAAACCGACTAATTACTCTAACTTATGGAAAATAAAAAAGTTTCTCCAAGAACTGCTGCTTTACATGGTCGATTTCAATCCCAGGCTTGGGATTTCAAACATCATCTCATACCACCTCTAACCGCTTCGACAACTTTTCGACTTGAGTCCCTTGAACGTGGCGCTAAAGGATTTTCGAATTTTGCAACTTCTCAAGCCAAGGAAGAAGAACCCATTTTAATTTATGATCGGCTAGATGAGCCAAACACTTTGATGTTGGAAGAACAACTTTCAAATCTCCATCAGGGCGAACTGGCCTTGGTCTTTGGAAGTGGAATGGGAGCTATTTCTACCTTATTTTTGGCTCTGACTCAAAAGAATCAAAAAATTCTTTCTCACCGTACTTTGTATGGTTGTACCTATAGCTTAATGAAAAATTGGCTTCCAAGATTAGGCATAGAAACTGATTTTTTTGACTTTAACGATAACCTTCTTTTTTCAAAAAAAATTTCAGATAAGTCTGTTCGTTTTGTCTATTTTGAATCTATTTCCAACCCCCTTTTAGAAATGATAGATTTTGAATCTATTGTTTCGCTTGTTAAAACTGAAAATACTTTTCGCACTGAAGATACTCAAATTCTTATTGCTGTTGATAATACATTTGCCACCCCTTGGGCCCTGAGACCCCTAGAAACAGGAGTTGATTTCGTTATTGAAAGCTTAACCAAGAATATCTCTGGTTTTGGTACCGATATGGGTGGGGCGATTGTCACCTCCAAGAAATATGAAACGTCTCTTAAGGTTGCCAGAAAAGACTTTGGTGGCATCATGACATCTCATTCTGCATGGCATATTATGGTCTATGGAATCAGCACCCAAGCCCTTCGTTTTGAAAAACAACAAGAAAATGCCTTGACCCTGGCTCGGTTTTTAAAACAACACCCAAAAGTAGACTCCGTTATTTATCCCGGTTTAGAAGACTACAAGTATCATTCATTCGCAAAAAAATATTTGAAAACTCCCGAAGGAAAAATGGCTCCAGGAACGATGATTGTTTTTAAACTTAAAGGAAGCGAGGCCCAGACATCTAATTTCATTAATGACATCGCAAAAAATAGCTACACGATAACTCTCGCAGTGAGTTTAGGCCTAACCAAAACCTTAATTGAATTACCTGGTTTTATGACCCACGCAGCCCTTTCTGACCAGGATAAAAAAACATGTGAAATTGATGCCAAGGTGATCCGACTCAGTGTTGGTCTTGAAAATGTAACGGATATCATGAACGATTTAGATGCCTCTTTTCACCGAATTATATGATATCTAAATATCAAAATGAAAAATATTCTGATGAGTATTGGATGGCCATGGCCTTGAGTTTAGCCAGGAAAGCCTTTGATTTGAAAGAGGTTCCTGTTGGATGTGTTATTGTTGCTAATAATAAAATTATTAGCAAAGCTTCAAATCTGAAGGAAAAGCTACAAACTCCTTTGGCCCATGCCGAGGTTCTCGCCATACACAAAGCTTCAAAAAAAAGGAAATCTTGGAGACTTGAGGACTGCACCCTTTATGTCACCCTAGAGCCTTGTCCCATGTGTGCAGGAGTTATCTTACAATCTCGAATTAAAAGAGTGGTTTTTGCAAGCAAGGATCCTAAAAGTGGCTCCGTCCAGAGTCTTTATCAATTGCTGTCCGATAAAAGATTAAATCATCAGGTGGAAATTTCCGCAGGGCTTTTAGAAGAAGAATCGACCGCGCTATTAAAGTTATTTTTTAAACAATTGCGATCAAGAAATATCTAGTCGATATCCTTGACTGGGAACTGCAGAAATTTTCCCTTTAAAGTGTTCAATTTTTCTCTTTAAATAGTTAATTTGACTGTCTACATTTCGAGATGTGACTTCCGTATCTCCCCATATTTCATTTAAAAATCTTTCTCGACTTACAAGATTATTTTTTGACTCTACCAATAACTTAAGAATATCAAACTGTTTTGGTGTTAATTGAACTTCATGATCGTCAACATAAACTCTTCTGGTTATCAAATTCATCTTCAGATTAGAGACCATAAATTCACTGTGCGGTTCGTTTTCACGCTCAAGTAATCTTTTAATTCTTAAAATCAATTCTTTAACATGAAAAGGTTTCGAAACAAAATCATCTGCACCCATTTCAAAGGCTTTAATTTTTTCATCCACCGTGGCTACTCCAGAAACAAAAATCACAGGGATGTATTTTAATTCTTCAGTACTCCGAATTCGCTGACAGATATCAATTCCTTGCAAGCCTGGCATTCGATAGTCTAGTAAAACGAGATTTGGTTTATATGAATCAATCAATTCAAAAGTTTTAGTGCTATCTTGCGTGGTCAGACATTCATAATTATCGCAAAGAATTTCTTTAAACATGTTACAGCTATCTTCATAGTCATCGACGATTAAAACTTTTTTTAAAGCTCCCATTTGTTTTCTCCAAGGCTCTCTAGTATTTTAAATTCTATTTCCTACAAATTCCCTGCAATTGACAAGAACTATATAAATTCATTCTTCTCTTAAAAACATTTACCTTTAAATGCGATCACTTTTAAATAAGTTTCTTAAACTGAGAAATTATAAACCTTTAAACTTTATTTCATGTTGCTGTAAAATTTTTTTAATGACATCTACTTTTTCACCCTGAATTTCTATCAATGACTCATTTACACTGAGCCTGTAAGTCCCTCCAGTAGCGCATTTTGACTTCAATTCCTTCGTTAACTGTTTTAAAAAAATTTCATTTTTTGGGAGCTTATCGATGACAGTGACTGCCTTACCTCCTCGTCCTTTTTTTTCAATTCTTAGAATGGCGACAACTTGACTTAAATTTACTCCTTGTTCTTTAACACACCTACACTCTGTCAAATTTTTTTTACATTTTGGACAAGTAATTTTATCTTTAGGATCGGTAGAGTAAACTGTTCTTAAATTTGACATTACTCTTTCTCTTTTTTTTGAGGCAATTGAGTCAACTTGTGGTTTTGCAATTCTTTACCATCATACCGGTACAGATAACCATCATTTTCCATACTGGTTATAAGATTCACCGGGCGGTTCCAAATTTTCTGCACATTTTTAAGAGTCTCATTCATAAAGTCCGGCTGCAAATCTATTCCTTCATGCAAATGAGTTAACAATAACTCGCCTCTGTTTTCAAAATTTGCATCTTCAATTCGAATAATGGGTTGGCCAAAATTAGTCATATGAAATAGTAATTTAGCTTTAATAGCTCTAAAATCTCTGGTGTCGACCTCAAATTTATTAGTTCTCTTATTGAATTTATAGACAAAAAGTTTATTACGAATACAAAAGTCTTCCGTTAGAAATTCATCCACAAAAGTAACATCATTATAGAACTTTCTGACTTCAAATATTTTTTCTTTACCTATTCCTGTTTTTTTATCCCAATTTTTGCGCTCTCGAATATCATCGCACTCTTCCCATTCTCTGCCAAACTGTCCTTTGTTCCATCGATATTCAATGTCTCTAAAAAGTTCTATCCCTACTTTGTAGGGATTATATCCATTAGGTGCCATGGCCATCGTTCCCGAGTGATGATCTGCAAAATCTATGATTTCAGAATCATTTAAAATCTTTTCAGTCATCAGCTTTGAATGCCAGTAAGAAGCCCAACCTTCATTCATGGTTTTAGTCATACCTTGAGGTGAAAAATAATAAGCTTCATCGCGGATAATACTTAAAACGTCTTGTTGCCAATCTTCCAAAGGTGCATAGTGAATTAAAAAATTTAGTATGTCTTTTTCAGGTTGTTGAGGGAATTTGGATCTTTTTGCTGCCAACATGTCTTGATGCTTTTTTCTTTGCTCCTGAATAAATTCAGGAGGATTAATGTAATCCCTCATGTAAGGTCGATGAACTTTAAGAAGTCCTCTATCTGACTCATCTCTTGTGGTATCCTCAACGGGCTTGGTCACCACCGACGATTTCTCATAATAAGGTAAATACCGATCAATTAAGTTTTCAAGACTGAGACAAGTATCTATAAATTCCTCGACGACATCGTAACCTACGCGGTCCATATACCTGCGAATGCGCGTGGCGTGATTTGCCATCTGATCCATCATTTTTCTATTTGTTTTACCAAACCAAACATTGTTTTTGAAAAAATCACAATGACCGTAAACATGAGCCATCACAAGTTTTTGGTCCATCAACAGATTGCCTTCCATGAGATAGGCGTAGCAAGGATCTGTGTTAATCACCATTTCGTAAATCTTAGAAAGTCCGTACTCATAACTCTTTGAAAGATGCTCATACTCCATACCAAATTTCCAATGTGGATAACGAACAGGAAAACCCCCATAGGCTGCAAATTGATTAATCTGATCATAGGTGATAATTTCAAAAACAGTTTCAAAAAAATCTAAACCTACATCTTTTGCTACCTTGCAGATTTTGACTCTTTCTTTTTCTAATTCTGGAGTTAAATTGGACATTTTTTATTTTCCCTTACCTAAGAAGTCTTTTATAGAATCTAAGATTTTATCTCGATTTTCTATCTGACTTAATATCACTTGTTCATTTCCAGAAAATTCTTTTTGTAAATCTTTTAAAAATTGCCCACTTCCGTATTTACTTTCTACCTGTCCATAACAAAACATATTTGTATTAGGGATAAAAAACTCTTTCATTAACTTTATGCATAAGCGCGTGTCTTCCCCGCTCCAGTTATCTCCATCACTGAAATGAAAAGGATAAATATTCCATTCATTAATGGGATAATCTGTTTCAATTATTTGTTGGCAAAGTTTGTAGGCGGAACTAATTAGCGTTCCGCCAGATTCGCTGGTTCTAAAGAACGTATTTTCATCTACTTCTTTTGCAGCCGCATCATGAATGATGAACCTAGTTTCCAAACCTTTATAATGTTTTTTCAACCAGGTGTTAATCCAAAAGCTTTCTAGCCTAACAATTTCTTTTTGTTCATCCCCCATCGAGCCCGAAACGTCCATCATGTATATAACGACCGCTTTTGTCTGTGGTTGAACTATTTTTTTAAATGTCCGGTAGCGATAGTCTCTTCGGATAGGAATAATTCTTGGATCTTCCGGATTGTATATTCCTGAAGAAATCAGTCTTCTCAAGGCATGTTTATAGGTAGATTTGAATTGTCTCAATCCCTCCGGTCCCACAGGTGCTAGGCCAGAATACTTAGTTTTGATGCTTTCAATATTTTTATTTCCCTTTGGAACGATTCTTGGGAGCTGTAGTTTTTCTCCTAAAATCTCTGCCAACTCGTCAATGGACAATTCCACTTCCAAAAGATGCTCTCCGGATTCATTGCCAGCTTGCCCTTGGCCACTTCCTGGATCCCCAACATCTTCACCTGGTTGCCCCTGGCCTTGACCAACTCCGCCCTGCTGTTTGGGGCCGTAACGAAAGTTTGGAATATCAATTTGAGGAAGGGGAATTTTAATGAACTCATCTTCCCTCTTCCCAATCATTTCCCCCTGAGACACGTACTTACGAAAGTTTTCTTTCACTTTTCCTTTTACTATGTCTCTGAAACGGGAATGATCTTCTTTAATTGGCATATTTTCCTACTTGTTCTTTACGTCTCCACGAGCAAAGATGCTAGCTACATAGTGTAACACATCTGTCGCCGAAATTTCATCGTAACCAAAATCTTTTATTAATCGTGATTTAACAATTTCAATTTTTTCTTGAGTGTCCTTATCCACAACTGAGCTCACAATGCTTGTGAGTTTGATGCTGTCTTTTTGATCTTCGAACAGTTTTAACTCCAAAGCCTTATGAAGTCGTTCATTCATTTTATAATTGAATTTTTTGCCTTCAAGAGACAAAGCTCCAATATAATTCATGATCTCTCTTCTAAAATCATCCTTCCTAGATTCTGGAATTTCGATTTTTTCCTCGATAGATCTCATTAACCTTTCATCTGGCTCCTCATCCACTCCCGTAAAATGATTTCGAACTTTTTCTTTTTGTGTGTAGGCTTTTACGTTGTCGATATAGTTTCCGCACAATCGTGATAAAGCACTTTCATCAGCACTGATTGCTCTTTGCACTTCGCTTTTAATGATCTCTTCATACTCCTGCTTCACAACTCCGATTAATTCTCGATAGTCTGATTTTAATTCCTCATTTGAAATTAAAGAATGATTTCTTAGTCCACCTTCAAGCTCTAATAAAACCATAAATGGATTCACCGAGCCTTTGTTATTCTGTTGAGAATTGACAATAGCGTTAGATAATTTGTCCTGAATATAACGAGGTGAAATCCCCTCTAAACCTTCTCGAACTGTTTCTTTTCTGAGTTCCTTGACATTATCTTCAGTGTAACTTGGCAAGGTTTTGCCATTATATAATTTTAGTTTTTGCAATCTGGTCAGATTCGCCTTTTTAGGTTTTTCAAGCCTGGTCAGAATGGCCCACATCGCCGCCATCTCGATAGTATGTGGAGCAATTGAAATCCCTCGCAGTTTCTGAGAATTAAAATCTTTTTTATAAATATTAATTTCTTCTTTCCAACGAGTGATATAAGGAATATCAATTTTGACTGTTCTGTCTCTTAAGGCTTCCATAAACTCATTATCCTGAAGTCTTCGATATTCAGGCTCATTGGTATGTCCAATAATCACTTCATCAATAAATGTCTGTGCAAATTTCTTTGGTTTTACTCGGTGTTCTTGTGAAGCACCCAAAAGATCGTACAAAAACGCTACATCCAGTTTCAAAACCTCAACAAACTCGATCATCCCACGGTTAGCTACATTAAACTCTCCATCAAAATTGAAGGCTCTTGGATCTGAATCAGAACCATACTCAGCAATTTTTCGATAATTGATATCTCCAGTTAACTCTGTTGAATCTTGATTTTTTTCATCTTTGGGTTGAAAGGTTCCAATCCCAACACGATCAGCTTCTGAAAGAAATAATCTCTTCACTCTGACATGGGACAAAACTTTCATCGTATCCCCATTGTATTTATCCATTAAGTTTTTGAAGATATACCTAGAAGGCGGAGACAACTCCCCCTCGATTTTTACTCTAAATTCTCCCATTTGTCCGCGATTAATCTCTTCTGCTATTTGAGTGCGAATCTCTTCAGGAATCAGCAACAAGGGATCTTCATGCATAGGGCTCGGAAAGCTTCTTATATTTTTACCAAATAAACCATCCAATTCCTCTTTCTCATCGACCCATTCAAACGTGTAGAGAGCTCCCTCGTCCGACTTAGAGTAGGCTTCCAAGCCTTTTTTGAGCATCCGACAAATTGTAGATTTAGCACTTCCCACGGGACCATGAAGCAAGATAACCCTTTTTTCAGTACCGTAACCCAGCGCCGCTGCTTTTAATACATTTACGAGTTTCATCAATGCAATATCTAACCCGAATACGGCATCTTTCCCATTGTTACCAGCATCATCAAAGAATTTATAACGAACAACTTCCTTCTTAAAATCAATGTATTTTTCAGTACCTGAATCTACAATCATATCGTACATTCTTTGAAAAGCATTTCTAGTAATCCGCGGATTCGTTTTGACTAATTGTAAATACTGATCAAAGGTTCCTGACCAATGAAGTTTAGCTACATTTGAACTATTTTGCCAATTTTGAACTATGGTTTTAAAATTATCGGTTCCTGCCATAAACTCTCCTTGTGTCAAAGAACGACAAAAGCCTTCATGGACTCGAGTGGTTCTTCTTCTTAGAGTATTGCAAATTTAAGTCTGGTTAGAAAATGAATATTATTATTTTTTGATTTATTTAATTTTGCTATTCCTTAGTCGAGGTCACAGTCGAGTTTTTTCTAGGGCTCCACTCGATAACATGCTGCTCTAAATATTAATTGTTTTATATCCGCTAGGGATTTCTATATTAAATGTCTCTGGTTTTATCTCTAAAGGTTTAGGTTGCTTAAAAAACCAGTCCACTTCCATCTCTGGACTTGAAATCTTAACTAACTTTGCACCTTGATTTCGATTTTTCCATTCAATTTTTGATAAGGTCATCGCATTTTCACAAAGACTTACTATTTTATTTAAATCGAAATAACATTTCCAATAAGGGCCTTTTACCGTATCATCAAAAGCTATAGCATAAAGGGCCTCTGGAGGAATCGGCAAATTGAAAGACTTCTCTAATGTTTGCTCATTCATTTTTCCTTGAATGACTTTCTTTTGTGTGTACAAAATGGCCACAAATTGTTCTTGTGTCATGCCCAATGATCCAACTTGAATTCCTAGGGCTGCTTGAATTTCTAATCTTAGTTTGTAATTTTTTATGGCTAAAAAATCGATGCTCACATTATTATTTTTATTTCTTTTGAGATCACGAATTTGAGCTTTCGTTTCCCAAATAAATTTTTGCAGTTTAGATGTATCTATTTTGTCTTTTGATTCAATTGTTTTTTTGGGCGTTGTTTGGCATCCAAATAAAAAAAACAACCCAAGAATAAAATATATAAAATTCTTTGTATGATTCACATTGCGAACACAAATTTTATTTTTAACACAATTCACAATACAATGATACGCCAGCTTCGTTGGTTTCATATTTCTTGATGTTAAGGGTATTTAAATTTAGAAACAACTCTTAATATGCTTTTCAAACGAACCCTATGTGCCCGTGCAAGAATAACTTTTCTGCTTTAGCGCTAGCCCTAGCTATTTACTTGCAGGAATTCGATTGGGATAATTCTGTTTTTCAATTGCAATTATTTTTTGAGAGAGTTCCTCTATTTTTTTGTCATCATTTTCAAGAGACTTTGCCTTTTCATACATTCTTTTCGCTTTTTCAACCATCGAAAGTTCACGGTAAACATCCCCCAAGTGCTCAGCGATGATTGACACTCCTGGTTGGAATCGATTGGCTGCTTCAAGTAATTTCATAGATTCTTTTTTGTTTCCTTTTTTAAACAAAACCCATCCCAGAGTATCCAGAATGTAACCGTCCTGTGGATCCAGTTCGACGGCTCTTCTTGATAATTTTTCAGCTTCATCTAAATTGACATTCAGCTCTACCCAAGTGAATGCCAGGTAATTTAACCCTTGTGTGTGATTGGGATCTAACTCAACCACTTTTTTCATAACCTCAATAACCTTATCTTTTTTGCCAATACGATCATACACTGTTCCATAATAAAAATAAATTTGAGCATTGTCTGGAAATTTCTTTATCCCACTTTCTAGTATTTCAATCGCTTTTACATAATCCTTTTTTTCATCAAGAAGAGATCCATACATCGCATAAATTTGAGGCAAATCTTTTTTCTTATTATAACCATCTTCTAATAAAGCTATGGCCTCATTCAATTTCCCTATATTTTTCAAGAGATATCCTGCATGGACTATGGACTCTCCATAAAAAGAACTGGATGCTGGAATCGCCCGATAATGCTCTATGGCCTTTGCATCTGATTTTACTTCTTCATAAACAGCAGCCAAGTAAAATCGAATTTTATCAGACTCTGGTGCCACTCTTAATATTTCTTCCAATTTTGAAATGGCTTTATCAAACATCTTTTTCTCAATGAGTATTAATGCCATTTTAACCTTAATACTCAAAGGATCTTCTGATTGCGTTTCCATAATTTCTAGCTGTTCAAAGGCTTCATCGTATTTTTGTTTTTCAATGTAAATTTGCGATAGAATTTCAGCAATTTTAGAACTAGGGCCTTTATTTTTTTGAAAATCTTGAAATAACTTAATTGCTTTGTTTTCATCTTTGCTTGCTCGGTAAAGACTTCCCAAGGAAATTGTTGAATCCACAAACTCAGGTTTGATGCTGATAGATTTTTTGTAGAAGTTTTCAGCTTGCTTTAATAACTTTGGTTCATTTTGTTCTTCTCTGATTCTTCCCATATAATAATAGATTAAATGTTTATTCCCGTAATTTAAGTCCTGTAGAACCTTCTGAAATAAATCTATAGCCTTATCATATTCTTTTGTTTCTGAATAGACAGCTGCAAGATAAATCATTACATCCGCTTGAGCCGGTTGGCTTTTTAAAGCCATTTCATAATTTTCAATTGCTTTGGGATAAGCTTTGATCGTCGTGTAGAGCCCACCTAAAAAAATTCGCGCTTCTTTATTTTGTTCATTTTTTTCTAGAATTTCTTTGATGACTTCTATGGATTGATTTACTTGTCCTAATTTTAAATATTCTTTTGCTAACCTAATTCTTACAGATTCAGAGTTAGGATCATATACTAATACAGCTTTAAACGCTTCAATCGCTTTCATCGTATCGCCGTCCAAAGAATATGCTTCTGCCAAAGAATAATTATAATCTGCCTGGGTCCGAACATAGAGTGAATCCATTTTTTGTGATTCATTTAAAGCTGCGGCTGGTAAAAACATAGCCGAAGCCCTATTTTTATTATCAATTGAAGATTCTAAATAGTACTGTCCCTCTGAAAAGGTCTCACTCTTAGAGGTAGAGGCTGCTTTTTTAACTGAAGAGCAATTACTTAAAACAAAAGTTAAAAATAAGACTAATATGCTTAGAAGGCTTCTCACCATTGATTCTCCCTGACAGAAAATTCTTCGGTGAATCTCGGAATTCACTTAAACAAAAGCTTAAAATTTAGTCTTAGGTCGATGGATTTAATGGAATAACCAAGTCAACGCTCACTTCATCGGAGTCGTTTTTTGAATTGGAAGTATCTTGTTTATTGGTCAGTATGACGCGAACTGAATTTGGTCCCACTTCCTGAATTTTATACTTGAATGGTCTTCCCTCGGCATCGGCGCCTATGAAACCTTCATTTTTAAATTCGAATTTTTCAGAATTTGCCGAGGCCGGGCCACGTTTAGACTGTGAACTTTGCTCTAACTTTTGATCTCGATAAATCTGCGCAAGTTGATAGCCTAAAATTTCAGCTTTTCCCTTTGATTCCTGAGCTGATTTTTTATTTAAATGTTGATTTATGGGGTAGGAATAAAAAAATATTCCCATACTTAGAAGGATAAGGATAGAAATGACATCAAAACTTTTAAATAATTGATTTTCCTTAACATTTTTATTCATTACTATCTCCAAAATCGACTTATGTCTACGGATCGGATTTTTGTCCATAATACTTTAGGCCGATTAAGAAAATTTTTTATAATTTGTTGATTTTTAACCAACCACAAATGTGGATAAGTCTTAGCAATATGTTCATTCCCGCGCTGCGTTTACGACTTTTTTTGGATCAGCACTTGACAGTCTGTTGCGTCACAGCTAGTTTGCCGCTATACAGCTTACCCCCAACAAATGCTATAAAATGGGGCGAATTTTTATGGGAGGCCAATTGATAACTCAAAATGAAACAAATCAAACAACTTTACAAGTAAATGTGCCATCAAACATACAACCTATGTCTTTAAATAAATCTAATTCCAAAGTAAAAATCATTAAAAGATATCAAAATAGAAAACTTTATGACACCCAACAAAGCTGTTATGTCACTCTTGATGATATTGCCAAAATGATCAGGACTAATGAAGAGGTCATGGTTATAGATAATAAATCTAAAAACGATATTACAGCAGCTACACTGACTCAAATTATATTTGAAGCAGAAAAAAAAGCTGCCCAATACGCTCCACTTTTCACATTAAGAGACATCATTCAAAACGGAAATGGAAGTATTTCTAGCTACTTAGCAAAACTTGGAGCTTTCCCTTTAGATTACATGACAAAACAACAACAGAATCAACAGCTTGTTGAAAAATTAGCTGCTGAAGAGCAAAAACAAAATCTTGAAAACAGAATTGTTAATGCAGCAACAAGATACAATCCAGACAACACGGCTAAAATGGCAGCTGAGAAAGCAACAGTTCTTCCTGGTGCCTCTCAAGAAGATGAAACTCCGAACTTACCTACCCACAATCCTAGTTTAAATCTTCCTCAGGCTGGTTCTTAAGTTACGATTAAATAACAATTAGCCTTGTTATAATCTTGCCGCTTCTTGCTTATTATAAAGATAAAATATTGAAAAATGAAAAAAGCTGACTCCTAAAAAAGTCAGCTTTTTAATTAGAAGATCTCCTTTCGAGATCTAATTTAAAGATCGCCAATTCAAAAATTTCGTTTTCCCTTTTTCAAGTTTAATTTTTTTAACACTCATCTTGTCTTGTGTTTGATTTCCAAATGCCGAGAGTCCTTGAATTTCTATGTCATATTCACCGGGAGGTAATAAAGTACGAATGACCTGAATCGAGCTTGGCAAAGTAGACCATTGCCTTAGATCTGCTCTTTCCGAAGCATGCATTACAAACCATGCAATCAAGCCAAGGGCCTCGTTCTTTCTTGAAATCTCTCTCGAAGCAACTTCTTTTGCAACAAAAGCCCCTACCCTCCTGGCAAGCAGAGCCGCTTGATCATCCTTTAAAGTTTTAATGGCTGCTTCTTGCACATCGTAAATATTTTTGGATATTTTTTCAATTTTTGGTGAGCTCAAACTGCTGATGATCACCTTTGCTTTTTGTGTGTCATTAAATACCGGACTCAAGATTGAAAATTTTACATCATAACTGTTATATCTTTTCCGTGGTCCCCATCCTTGTTGATAAATAACTATCAATTCTGCTTTTTCTTTATCATGTCCGTCTTGAGCTTCATTATTTAAAAGAAATTCTGACTTGTACCTTTTATACTCATCCAACCTTTGTGCTTTCTTGGAAATTCGAACCAGATCTTCTTTTATGGTTTCTATATGAGGATCTATCTCATAGGCTTCCTTGTAGGCAATAAAAGCATCGTCATATTTTTTGTCTGCTTCCCAAATCATCGCTGAAAGGTATTTGGCAAAAGAATTCAATTCAAAGCTCTTTTTCTCTTCCGATCTTAAGAGTTTATATTTATCATTTATTCTTCTTGTTTCAACCAAAGCACTATCTAAATCACCTAATTCTAAATAATTCATCGCCAGATAGGCATTGATAAAAATTCTTTCAAAGGTATCCCCTTTGTACTGCTTCATTTCCTCATTTAGCAAAAAGGATCCCGTAACCCGAGATACAGAATGATAGTCCTGTTCCTCCGCCAGCTTTTCGGCTTTAAAAAAAAACTTATTACTTTCCTTGTATTGACCACTGATCTGGAGTGTCGTTGCATAGTCTAGTAGATATACAAGCTGATCTCCAGACTCTTCTTGTGCCAATGGCAATAAATGACTTTGAGCAGATTCAAATTGATTTGCGCCCAAAAATTGACGAGCTTTCTCAACTTTATTTTGATATGTCGCACACCCCAAAGTCAGAAGCATTAGTTGTAAGAAACAAATCTTCAAAAGAAACATAATGCTATCTTTTTACAATCTATCGTTGTTATAAACCAATCGTTTTTTTTCTAAATTGTTTTCTGATTTGTTTATAGTCAGACCAAGGTATTTTGGTGGTCTTAAGATTTGTTAAATTTAAGGTAATTTTGTAGTAAACGGTCTTGTCTTTCCCTACTTCTTGCACAATCGAATCAAGCCTACCATTAATAATAAAATCAGCACCAGCCTGTCCTCCTGGACCTTTTTTGGATTCCGCAGAAACAATGCCAGAATTCTGATAATCGTACTCTTCTTTTATATCTTGCCTTGCCTCCTTGTCGATGAACTCTACTTTTCCTGTTTTCATTAATTCAACCCTAACCATATCCATAATATTCTGTGTATCGATATGCTCGCTGGTCTTATTCTGAAGCTGGGTCACCATAACAACCGGAGGAGACTTAGCGTTAGCGATAGTTTGATGAGAAATTAAACTGTTTACCAAGTCCTTAACAGCGTTTTGCATGTCTGTCTCTGACCAGGAATCATTGAGTAAGTTTTCTCTTTCAACATTGTCATATTTTCCTTTCACAAAGGCCGACGGTCCACACTGCATAAGAATCAATGAAATAAAACAAACCAAAACTTTCAGAGGCATCATCACGGACTCCTTTTTAAAACATTCCGAATCTCAAATTTCTAATCAAATATAAGGCTTATTGAAAATAGTATAGAAATTGAATGGAAAAGACAACATGGTTCTTGATTCGTTAGGCCAATCCTTTTCCTATTTCCAATCTAAAATAGTTTGGTCTAATTCCGAAGAACTTTGGGTCGCAGCGCTAAATTCACATTGTCGAATTATTTCTTCCGCCTTGTTGTTTAAAGGCACTATAAATTATTGTTTTTTTCACCCTAGGGATATCTTAAGATTCGCCATTGTTCATAACTCTGTTTCAATTATCATAGCTCACAATCACCCCTCAAATAACTGTTTACCTTCACAAAGCGACTATGAAAATACTAAAGATCTTTACTTGCTCTGCCAGCTTCTACAAATTCCTTTATTGGATCATTTGATAATAACGGAAAAGGACTGTTATTCCTTTAAACAAAATAAAGTATTTGATTCCTGGGAGCTTGAGTTAGGGCTCGTCAAAAAATAACGACATGGAACGAATTTTTTGACGGGCCAACGAAGTAGGTGAGCTTTTGGGGACAGGCTCATTACTTGTTTGGAAACAATTCATAGCCTTCAAATTTTTTATTCTCTTGTTCCTCTTCAGAGGGAGACCCTATTTTATTATAGGATTTAATCTTAAAGTCTTTGTCTAGCTCAACTTCCCAGCCATCTTTTCTGGCATCGGAAATAAACTTTTTTGCAGCCGCAACTTTTTCTTTATAAGCAATCGCTTTATTTCTTTTTTCATCAAACATTGATTGATAAACTCTACTCTTCGGATCTTTATTATTTATGGCCTTTGCATCATTAGCTCTCCCGAGATCTTCGGCCATTTGCCTTACCCTTGGATCTCCTTCAAAATCAAAAAAATTGTCTTTCTCAGAATACTTAGGTTTTTCTGATTTCGTTTCATCAAAGGATTTTAACACCTTAAAATTTTCAACCTGGGTTTTCATTTTTTGAAATTCAAGATCTTCTGTTGTTTTTAAAAGATGCTTATTGACTATCGTATTTTCTAAATTTCCATGAAATGAAGACAACTCAGTTTCTCCAGGAGTTAAATTTTTTGGTTCATTTATTGAAAAAAATATTAACAAAAGGGAACTAAAGATAAACCCTACGGCTAAGACGTTTAGGTAATTGTTATTCAAGTTCTTTTTTGTACGATTATTCATAATCCTCTCTTGAGAATATCACAATGTTCAAGACTATTCGGTAATAAGAAAAATAAATAAAATTACTTTTGTATCAAAAGGAGACAAAATCGAAATTGAGGGCACGTCTAGAAGTAAATACTTATTTTTTTTCTAGACGGGCACTAATTTAGAGCGTGTTTAAAATGAGTTGGAATAGTAATTATAAACTCAGTTCCTACATTTTCACTAGATTTTACTTGAATATCACCGCCATGTTTTTGAATAATTCCATAGGTAATACTTAAGCCAAGTCCCGTTCCCTTACCAACAGGTTTTGTTGTAAAAAACGGATCAAATATTTGATCCAAATTTTGAGCTTTTATACCTTTGCCAGTGTCTTGAATTGAGATCTGAATATATTCTATATTTTTAACATTTATCGATTTAATGGTTACCCAAATGCGACCACTGGACTCAATTGCCTGAATCGCATTTGATAGTATATTTACAAAAACTTGACTAATTTGACTTGCATAGCAGGTTAGTCTTGGAACATCCTCGAAATTCTTTTCAATTTCTATTTTATTTTTAATTTCACCTTGAACCAAACTCAAAGATGTTTCCATCAGTTCTCGCACATCCACTTCTTTTATTTGCGCCTCATCCAATCTAGAAAAATTTCTTAAACCAAGAACAATATCGCGAGTTCTGCGGGCGCCTTCTTCACAAGAGCTAATCAATTTTGGTAAATCTTTTGTTATGAAATCAAACTCAAATTCCTCTTTTTTTTCTGAAAGAATTTCTTTATTAGTTTCTGCAATGTTTACGAGCTCAATGAGCTTGAAGGAATAGTCTTTTAAATGAGCCATATTACTATAAATAAAGCTGATCGGATTATTTAGTTCATGGGCGACCCCGGCTACCAGCTCTCCTAAACTGATCATTTTTGCCGAATGTACTAATTTTTTTTGTGTTTCTAAAAGCATTTTGTTTGCTTCTTCTAATTCCGTAACTTTATTTCTTAAATCCGATCTGGCCTGCCATATTTTGATACTCATTTGGTTAAAGCTTTCGGTCAATAAACCAATCTCTGTGTTGTTTTTAACTGGTATGGTAATGGCTTGCTCTTGAGTCTCGAATGATTGAAGTGCTTCTACCAGTTCATACAAAGGTTTTAAGATCCAATTACTTGTTATGACAATGGTAATAAATAAAAATATCACTACAATTCCAACAACTGTATAAAAGGCAAAGCTTATATTTTTAAGTACTTCGCGCGAGTCCGCTTTTGAAACGCCCATACCAATTAAAAATTGACCATTGCCCCACTCGATCTTTGAAACAAAAAAACCATAAGGACTTGTATTGATAACTGCTTCGAAAAGTGGCTCTTTGCTTTCGTAAACTGCATTTAAAATCTTGTTCGAGAGGACTTTTGACTTGTCAGAGAAAGAAGAAGCTAATACTGTCGCGTCTTCCTTAGAAATAAAAAATTCAAGTTTTAATTTGGTCTTTAATCTATTCAAAAATGAGCTGTCTATATATATAACTTGCTGAAGGTAGCCAATAATTTTTTGTTTTGGGTTTAAAACCCTAGTCACTGTTCCAAGTTTTATTTTATTCTCATTAAAATCCAAGGATCCAGTATCCTTTTTTGATTTTAAAATTGAAATAATTTTATCAGACAAAAAAGTGGCTTCATTGGTCTCATTTTCTGATAAAACACCCTCCTTTTCATTTTTGTATACTTTTGAAAGACGTCTTCCTTCCCTATTAAAAAAAATCAACTCTGAACTAAGTTCATGAAGAATTAATTTTTCAGACAATTTTATCAAGTTTTCCCTATCTCCGATAGATAAGTTGTAAATTAAGAAGGGATCTCTTATGTACTTTTCTTTTTGCAATTGCATTCCAGACTTGAAGTCAGAAAAAATAACTTCAACCTCCCTTGAGTTAACCGAAAGCCTTTGTGCCAGCTCTTTACTGATTGCCTGTTCGTACTTTAGTGTTGAATAGTAGGCGACTAAAAGAAGCGGAAAAAATGATAGAAAAAAAAACCAGGTTATGATGATGGTTCTTATGGACCTTTGGGACTTCTTTTTTTTATAGTTCACGGCGAACCCGACGTTGTTGATTTTTCATCAATAGTAAAAATAATCCTCAAAATCCCATCGGGCATAACTCTAGCATGTGGTTCTTTCTTTAGTTTTAATTCTGAATAAATTTTTAACAGGGATTCCAATTCTGGTAATTTACTTTTAGGAAGGGTAAAATGATAATAAAAAGTTTGGTTGGACTTTTTCCACCCTATCTCCACTTCACCAGCTTTTCTTCCTCCTAATTCAAATATTTTATCAGATATTTTTGGGGCAATCATTTCTACGTTAGTGACCTGCAATTGGCCACGGTATAAAAAACCTACTGTTGTTTTGGCGTAAGATACATCGGTACTATTTTGAACAACTGGTTTTTCTTGATTTGGTTCATTACTCTTAATTTCAATTGAGTTCTTTACGCTAAACGGAATTTTAACTAAGCTTAATTTTTTACTGTCTAGCTTAATTCCTTCATCAATAAATTCAGGTTTCGCATTAACAACTTCTTTTAAGCTACGTTCACTTCCTGCATTTAATAATTCTTTCTTTTTTCGATCAATTTTAGTGATTATCATATCCTTATTTTGATCTTCTGAAGCCAAATGAACGATTTTACCCCATGGAAAAACATTCAAAGTAATGACCATTGCAAGTATGATAATCAATGCCTCAAGTGTCCATTTTAAGGATAATGGCCACCGATCAAATTTGATTTTATTTAATATTTTATGAAATGAGGTATTTCTATTTACTGTTTGATCCACGATCTTATCGCTGATAACGACTTCGCTTAGCAATTCTACATATTGAAGCCCATTCGTCATTTTCATAAAATCGGACTGTGTGTTTTTGTCAGTGTGAATGACTTCTTCAACTGCCTTTTTTCTTTCTTCATCAAGCAAATTTTGAAGATATTCATAAAGAAAATTTTGTCCAAAAAAAGGACTTATCTCCCTTTTCTTGAATTTCTTTAATTTTATTTTAGTTTTAAATTCCTTGTCCATAATTCAACCTAAACTAAAAGTGATTTTTCCAAGTTTTTTAAGTGCGCTTGAAATTCGGTAATAATGAGTTCCCCTATTAAGCTCAAGAGCTTCTAACACTGTTGACTCTTCCATTTTGAGCACGTGAGTCCAGAGCAAAGAAATCATTTCCTCCTTTCTTGCATTCTTATGAAATTCTTTCCATGGTCCAATATCCTGTCCCATAGAAAGAATCCATTTTTCATTAAGTCCTTTGGTTATATAAACTTGACTTAAATCAGAGTCATAAACAATGTCAGTTGCCATTCGAATAAGGACTGACTCTTTAGTTTTTGAATCTTTGATTTTTTTAATCTTATCTAAAATCTTGATCGTGTTAAGTATCGCATGATCCTCATGCATTAATGAAAAGAAGAAAAATACAGCAAGTGTTCTAACATAGCTCTCAGCACTCTTTGCATCACCCAATGCTATCGCTGAGCTCATTTTACTCGACTGTCAATTGACGTAATAATTCCAAATTATCAAGAACTTTTCCCGAGCCCAAAACCACACAACTTAATGGATCTTCAGCAATGGAAACGGGAAGCCCTGTTCTTTCCCTTAACAAAACATCTAAATTAGCAAGCAAAGCTCCGCCACCAGTCAGAACTATACCATTATCTACAATATCAGAGGCCAATTCAGGAGGTGTTTTTTCTAACGCTGTTCTAACCGCATCAACAACCTCAGACAAAGGATCCATTAAGGCATCATTAACTTGCGATGAAGTAACCTCAATAGTTTTTGGGGCTCCAGCCACCAAATCCCTGCCCTTAATCTCCATGGTTTTTTCTTCTTCAAAGGGATAGGCATTGCCAATTTCAACCTTAATCTTTTCCGCAGTTCTTTCTCCTATAAGCAAATTAAATTGTCTTCGAATATAATTAACAATAGCCTCGTCAAATTTATCTCCCGCAACTTTTATAGATTTACAATAGACAATACCACCCAAAGAAATCACAGCAACGCCTGTGGTTCCGCCGCCCATATCCACAACCATATTTCCACTTGGCTCTGTGATTGGCAAACCTGCACCGATAGCTGCTGCCATCGGTTCTTCAATAAGGTAAACCTCTCTAGCGCCAGCTGATTGCGCAGCTTCTCGTACCGCTCTTTTTTCAACTTGCGTGATTCCATAGGGAACGCAAATGATGATTCGAGGTCGCATGGTCAGATAACTCGTTTTCTCTCCCATAGATTTAGTAATAAAATATTTAAGCATTGATTGAGTTACTTCAAAATCAGCAATAACCCCATCCTTGATTGGGCGAATAGCTACAATACTCCCTGGTGTCCTTCCAAGCATTTCTTTAGCTTCTTTACCGACAGCTAAGACTTTATTCTGAAGTCCTCGGTAATTTTTTTGAACGGCAACAACAGAAGGTTCATCTAAAATAATCCCTCTTCCTTTTACATAGACGAGGGTATTTGCTGTTCCAAGATCAATGGCAATATCATTTGAAAAATAGTCAGAAAATTTATCTATAAATCCCATGTCAGTCCTGTTCTGGGTAATTTAAGTTTGAATTTGAAAATAAGTCACTAGTGCAAGTCTATGAGGCTTAAAAAGAAGAGTCAATGCAGATATTTAACTAGATTTTTTTCCCTTTCCTGCTTTGCGGCAAGGGAGCTTCCTGGTTTTGTGATTCTTAAATTTGGTGTATAAACTTTTTTGCTTTAAAAAGGAGCTTCATGAAAAACATTATCGTTTCTAAATTTGGTGGCACCTCGATGGCTAATGCGCTCTGTATGGTTAGAAGTGCGACCGTTTCAGTTCAACAAAAATCATCACTGATTGTCGTTTCGGCAACCTCTGGAACTACTAACAAACTTATTGAACTGGGCGAACATGCCAGAAACTCAAACTTAGAATCGGCGGAAAAAGTCTTTCAGGAAATCTATAGTAGACATCAACAAATAGCTTCCGATTTAAATCTTTCACCAGAAAAGCAACATCAGCTTTCTGAATTGTTTAATGAGTTAAATTCGCTAACGAAGGGCATCTTCTACCTTAGGGACTGTTCTCCTAGAGCCTCTGATGTTTTAATAAGTATGGGTGAGCGGATTTCTTCTGTTTTGTTTTCCCAAGCCATGGAAAACGTCCTCAAAGAAATGAATCTAGACTCTAAAGTGATTTTATATGATGTAAGAAAAGTCATTAAAACAGATGATCAGTTTGGAAAAGCTAGACCACTAACAGAGGAAATTAATCGTCAAGGAAAATTGTTTTTTTCAGATATCCTTAATTCCAATTGTATTGGCGTGACCCAAGGATTTATTGGTTCGACTTTGGATGGGCAAACATCCACTTTGGGAAGAGGAGGAAGTGATTTTTCTGCAGCCATTTTGGCTGAAGCCATTGATGCAAAAATTCTTGAAATTTGGACGGATGTTGCGGGCGTAGCGACAACTGATCCCAGGATCGTACCTCAAGCCAAGCTCATCGATGAATTGAGTTTTAAAGAGGCTTCAGAATTAGCTACTTTCGGCGCTAAAGTTCTTCACCCCGCAACACTGCTTCCCGCTATAAAAAAGAATATTCCCGTGTTTGTAGGCTCCAGTTTTGAGCCTGACAAAAAAGGCACTTGGATCAAAAAAGATGTTCCTTCCCACCCCTTAATCCGTGCGATGGCCTTAAGAAAAAACCAAGCCCTTTTAACTCTTTCAACACCTGAAATGCTACAAACCCATGGTTTTTTATTTCAGGTGTTCAAAATTTTTAATGATCTTAAAATTTCCATTGATGCCATTACCACTTCAGAGATTTCAGTTTCTATGACTTTAGATGACTCAACTCTGCTCAACAAAACCCTTGTTGAAAGACTTTCTGAAATTGCAGAAGTCCAAATTGAAGAAAATTTTTCATTAGTTTCACTTATAGGCAACCATATCAATCATACCCCAGGTATTTCAAAACAAATTTTTGAAACTATTTCAGATATCAATGTACGCATGATTTGCCTTGGAGCAAGTAAGCACAACTTCTGCTTTCTCGTTAGCGAAGATCAAGCAGAAGAAGCCCTAAAGAGACTACATAAAGTTTTTTTTCCAACTCATTTCTAACTTGATATGATTTTGAATTTTTTCATATTCTTTTATAATAAATTTCTCATCAACAAGCAGTTGTTTCTTAAAAACATCTGCTATTTCATCAAATAAACTTATTCCATGATCACGATGAGTTAATACCAAATGAGATCTTCTCAGATAATAATCAGCAATCGATAAACACATGGTATTCTCAATATGAAAGGCTACCATCTTTTGAACCGTACTTAAGTCGGGATATTTTTTTATAATATCATCAGCCTCAACTCCAAATTTTTCAGCCAGGATATAATCATTTTTGCCTTTCTTCCGATCTAAATAATTTTTGTAACTCTCCTGAGTTACCAGAGGGTTGATGGGTATTTTTGTATTTGATTTTCCAAAGCTGACTCTTTTCTCAAAGGAAAGGGAACCTACCAACTTATCCACGGCTTCTTCTGCAATTTTTCTATAAGTTGTATATTTTCCGCCGGCGACATAAAGAATTTCATTCTTCCCTTTTTTAATAACATGTTCTCTGCTTGTCTTTCCCGTAGACTCGGCATCATCTTTAACTAAAGGCCTGACTCCGGCATAGGAGGATATGATGTCTTCTTTTGCGATCTTGCATGTAGGAAAATATGAATTCACAATTTGTAATAAATATTCAACATCTGTTTTGTCTGAATGAACATTATCTGGAGATTCATTGTAGTCTGTATCGGTAGTACCAATGATTACAAAATCACCCCTTGGTATGGCGAAGATAATTCTTTTTCCAGTTTCAGCTCCCATAACTATAGCTTGATGCAAATCCATTTTACTTCGAGACAAAATAAGATGAATTCCCTTGGTCGGACGGAGCATCTGTTTCCAATTCGCATCCATTATCTGACCAAAACTATCTGTCCACGGCCCCACACAAGAAACCATTTGATGCGCACGAATGGTCAGAGATTTTTGTGTCAATGAATCTATGGCCTGAATTGTATGTATTTGATTTTCAAAAGTATACTTTTTAGCTTCCACATAATTTGCTATAATGGCGTCCTGATCATTTGCCGATCTTAGAGTTTCAAAAACCAAAAGATCATCATCCATATAAGCATCACAATAAATAAAAGAGCCCAACAAATCTTTATTTTTTATCTCTGGCTGCAAATATTGAGTCTGTTGTTTATTTAATTTTTCATGAATTTCGGGTGTTTGAAAAAGGGATAAAATGTCGTAAAGCCACATTCCTATACCCATTTTAAACATTCCAACTCGTGATGATTTAAATAGGGGGATCATAAACTTTAGTTGATGCACAAGATGTGGAGCTATTTCAAACAAGAGACTTCGTTCGCTCAAGGCTTCAAATACCAATTTAAATTCTAAATTCTCCAAATAACGAATACCACCATGAATGAGTTTACTTGATCTTGATGAGGTGCCCGAAGCAAAGTCGTTAGCCTCAATAAGAGCTACCTTCATTCCCCTGGAGGTTGCATCCCTGGCGATACCTGCGCCGTTAATGCCGCCACCAATAATGAGAACATCAAAAATATTTTCTTCTAGGTGATTTAAATTTTGTGCACGTTTGTTGAAATCAAATTTTTTCATAGATTCAATCATTACATTGATCTAAAAAAGGATCAACGAACTGTTTTAATTAAGAAGCACTGAGGATTCCAGTTTTCTGGTTTAAAAGGATTTATAGAATTTTGAATACCTGATTGATTTGGGAAAAAGACTCTTTGAAAATGTTTTTCTTTGGAGAGCTTATAAGCAAGTTCACTTAACTCATCCCGAGCCTGAAGGGAAGAATAGGACAAATGTTCAACCCACAAAGATTGAGTTTGGCCATCTAGAAACAATAACGGCTGTGCGGTAAAAAACCCGACTAATTGCCCTTCAGGAGAAAAGGTACTCGAGGTGTCCTTATTTCTTGCAAGAAAGCTCCAACCCAAAGAAACATAGTGTTCAAGAGACTCTTGTCTCCATTTAGAGTTCCATTTTGTAAAAACTCTTTCTGCCTCTTCACTTATTGCATCTATTAATTTTTTTTCTTCGTACTCAAGCAGTTCTGGAATATCTTCAATTTGAATGGTTCGACAATAAAAGCTCACTCTATTTTTTCCTCTGAAATGTAAAAGAAAACATATAGTATAACTGGACACAATTCACAAATTATTTTAAATTCTGGGACTATGAAATACAAAAAATATCCTAAAGAATTTTGGACAAACATTAAAAATACAACAAAAGAAATAAAGGAACAAGGGAAGCCTCTTGTTGCTGCCTTTGATGCCGATGGCACCCTATGGGATTTAGATATGGGCGAAAATCTTTTTCACTACACTATAGAACATAAACTAGTTCCTCTCCCAGAGAACCCCTGGGAGGAATATCTTCAAATGAAAAAAATTAGTAACGACCCTAGAGCTGCCTATCTTTGGCTAGCTCAAATTTATAAAGGAATTCCTCTTTCTCAGGTAAAAAAATGGGCTGAAGAAGCACTTCAATCGATCACGCCTGTTCCTATATTTTCTGAACAGAAAGAATTAATTTCTTTTTTTAAAAGTGAAAATGTGGATGTCTATATTATCACGGCCTCTATTAAATGGGCCGTTGAACCCGGCGCTCTGCTCCTAGGTCTTGAACATGATAATGTTATTGGCATAGAAACTAAAGTTAAAGATCTAATTGTTACTAATGAATTAAAAGGTATCATTTCTTATAAAAAAGGGAAGCCTGAAGCTTTAAAACTTAAAACTGGATTTTTTCCATTTTTTGCCTCAGGTAATACCGAAGGAGATTTAGAACTATTAGAATCAGCCACTCATTTGAAGTTAGCTGTGAGTGCAGCTAATAGAGATGATGAACTTTATAAGACTGAATTTTTATTACAGGAAACTGCCAATAAAAAAAATTGGATGTCCCATCGTTTTTTATAACAAAGCCAATTCACAGGGAGTCCTACCGACGAGATCAAAGAATTAAGTAGTAAGCGTAATACCTTTTCTAACGGTGATATTTTTCGATTAATTCTCTATAATGATTGGAATTCTCCATCAGCTGCTGATGGGTGCCGACCTCTAAAATCCTTCCTTGATCCAAAATAATAATTTTATTACAATTTCTAATTGTTGATAACCTGTGAGCAATAATAATACTTGTTCTGTTTTTTATTATTTTTTCTGTGGCAACTTGGATTAATTGCTCTGTCTGAGAATCAATATTAGAAGTCGCCTCATCTAAAATAATGACATCGGGAGCAAAAGCAAGAATTCGCGCAAAAGCAATGAGCTGCCTTTCCCCTGCACTTAGATTCGCCCCTTTTTCCTCAACAGTTGAAAAAAGGTTTCTGCCTGTCAGCTTAAGATGATCTACTATTCCTAAATCTATCGCAATTTTTTCAATTGTTTCAAAAGAAATTAAATTCGACTCTAAAGAAATATTACTCCATATATTTCCTTTAAAGATGAAGTTATCCTGCTGAACAGCAGCTATTTTTTTTCTTAAAAAATCCCTTGGAATATTTTCAATTGATATGTGACTGATAAAAATTGAATTTTCTGGTGCCTTGTAAAATCCTTGGAGTAAATTTATTAATGTTGATTTTCCACTTCCTGTTTTTCCAATAATAGCAACAGAATCATTTCTATTAATATGCAAATTGATGTTTTTTAAAACGGGATTTGATGACCTTTCATAACTGAAATTCAAATTTCTGAATTCAATATCTGCCTTAAATTTTTCACCATTAAGCTCACTACTAAATCCACTGCTAAATCCACTGCTAAACTTGGTATTCAGCTCACTGTTTTTATAATGATGTTCCGTCGGTTCGTCTAGCATTGAAAATACTCTTTCTGCGCTTGTCAGACTGTTTTGAAACTGTTGGTATTTTTCAATAATTTCTCGAAAAGGGTGTACAATGTCCAACGCATGAAGAAAAAAAGCCACCATACTTCCTACGGCTAGAAACTCTTGCCTGCCGAAAACCCCAATAAAATAAAAAGCCGATGTGATAGTCACCGCATTTAAAATATTCATAATTGGCATCATCAGTGCGTAATTTCGAGTTGATTCAAGGCTTAAATCTTTATACTCGCTGGATAACGTTTCAAATTGAGCTCTGTTTCTATGGATCCGATTGTAAAGTTGGACAATTTTAATTCCATTTAAATTTTCAGCTACAAAGGAATTTAACTCAGATAATTTTTTTTTCGATTCTCGCAATGTTTCTTTTATTTTTTCACTTAATTCAAAAGCGAAATAAACAAAAAATGGAAAACTAACTAAAGTCAACAGGGCTATCTTCGGAGAAATAATAAAAATGGCGATAAGTATTGAAATTAAAGTCAGACTTTGAACAAAAATATTAACAACTCCATCGGAAAATAATTCTCCGATTTGAGCGACATCATTAGTGGCTCTTGTGACGATTCTTCCAATTGGATTTTTATTAAAATAATCTATGGGATAGCTTTGAATTTTAGTGATTAAATCTTCTCTCAAGTTAAACAATACTCTCGCTCCTAATTTTTGAAAAAAATAGAGCTGTAGTAAATCTAAAAGCGCATGAGTTATTTCTAAACCAATATAAAAAAATAATAGTTTTATCAGCAACTCATTGTTTTTTTTAAGCAAGGATTCGTCTACGGCATATCCTATCAAAGTTGGAATCAATCTTGAAATAACAGCCATAAGAATAACCATAACAATGACAGCACCTAAACTTAGCCAATACTTTCTGAAATAAGGTGTCATTCTTACAAAAAGATCTTTATATTTTAATGTCGTATTAATTTTATCTTCTTGAAGAAAATCACTCATGTGATAATCCCTTGTCCTGCATATGAAATGCCCCTTGCAGATCAGCCATTTGTCGGTAAATTTTGGACGTCTCTAACAACTGTAAATGCGTTCCCATCGCCTCTATTCTTCCTTTTTCCAAGACGATGATTTGATTAGCTTTACCTACTGTCTTTAATCGATGGGTGATAACTATTCTTATCTGATTGGGATTCGCTTGATAGAGTTCATTTTGAATTTTTTCTTCTGTTTCCGCATCCACAGCACTTAAAGTATCATCGAGTAAAAGAACTGGAGAATGTAGTATCAGCCCTCTGGCTAAAGCTAATCTTTGTTTCTGCCCGCCAGATAAATTGACTCCTCGTTCCCCAAGTTGGGATTCAAAAGCTTCAGGCAATGACAAAATTTCATTTTTGATTCCCACCTGATCGATCGTTTTTTCTAACAATATTTCTTCATTTGGAATTACTGATCCATGGCCATACAAGATATTATTTCGAACAGTTTCGCTAAACAAAAAAGATTCTTGGGGGACAAGTTTTATATTTTTCCAAATTTCAGAGTACTTATAAACATTATAATCTTCTCCATTTAGTAAAATAACTCCCGAAGTTGGATCTAAATACTTACAAAGGAGATTTATTAAAGTTGATTTTCCAGAACCAACAGAACCAACGATTCCAAGAAAATCACCTTTTACTATTTTAAAATTGATATCTTGTAAGGTTTTTATTTCTTTATCATAGGAAAAGGATAAATTTTTTACTTCGATACTAGAAATCTCTTTAATTTCTTTTCCTTCATCGTTTATAAACTCTGGTATTTCTTTAAGTTGATTTTTTATTCGTGAAAACGAAGCCATCCCTTTTTGAAATTGTGAAAACCCAAAACCCAAGGCAGACATAGGCCAAATTATTTTGTTAATGTAACGCTGGAATGCAATAAAGGAGCCCACTGTCTTTATTCCCGAAATCACTTCAGTTCCACCAACATAAAATAAAATAATCGTTCCCGTTGCAACCGACAGTTGCATGATGGGATTAAAAAAAGCATCTACCAAATTCATTCGATTTGTTGCCTCTTCATATTTTTTGCTAAAAATATTGAAAAGTTTTGTTTTATTTAACTCTTGCGAAAACGTTTTAATAGTTCTAATACCCGAAATAATTTCCTGAGTGTAACCGGTCATTTCAGAAAGGCGGTCTTGTTGATCTTTATAATTATGCCATATTTTTTTCATAATAAAGCTTATGATAAAAGGAACGAGAGGCATTAAAATCAGACATTTCCAAGTCCAACCAAAATCGACATAAATCATCATAGGAACGATGATAGCAATCAGGCTAATACCATCTACCAGAATCAACAAACCCGGACCAATCCCATTTCTAAAGGACTGGACATCATTGGTGATCAAGCTCATCAATTCACCAATTGGATTCTTATTGAAAAATTTAGGCCCCAAAACTGTAAACTGATTAAAAATACGATTACGTAAATCCTCAGCAGATAGCGTATGGAATTGGCCCCAAAAAACCCGCCAACCATACCTGGTTATTGCTAACGTAGCCATGATTGAAAAAAACATTCCAGAAATTTTAAAAATTTCGACAGGTTGATAAATTCCTTTTGCAAGGTAATCTATAGCCATTTTTAAAACTATAGGAGTTAAACAATCAATAAAATTATTAAAAACTAAAAGCGAAAGTCCCACAAAAAAGGGTCTTTTATTTTTTTTTATGTAGTAAATTACAGGGTTTTTTAATAATAAATCTAAATCATCCATCACTTAAAAAATCATGAAAGAGCTATTCATACAATTTGGCAATTTCTACAAAAGTTCTGATCATAACCCCAGTTGCACCTTTTTTTGTACAATATTTAAGTCTATTCCCTGCGGCCCAACCCGTTCCTGCAATATCAAAATGAGCCCAAGGTATTTTTTCACTAACAAATTGTTCTAAAAAGGCTGCCGCAGTTGCAGAGCCTGCTCCTTTACCTGAAGACATATTTGATAAATCTGCGTAAGTTCCTTTCATGTCTTGAACATGAAAATCACACAACGGCATATTCCATACCCATTCACCTGATTTCTTAGCGGCCGTTTCTATCTTTTCCTTGAGTTGCTTATTTCTTGTAAAGTATCCCGTGTGCGTGTTGCCTAAAGCAACGATCATGGCTCCAGTCAGTGTCGCCGCATCAATGATTATTTCTGGATTTTGCTCAGAAGCGTAGGCTAAAGCGTCACTCAGAATCAATCTACCTTCTGCATCCGTGTTATTTACTTCAAAAGTTTTTCCGTTCCTTCCAGTTAAAATATCACCAGGCTTAGTCGCTGAAGGTCCTGGCATATTTTCAGTTGAGGGAACTAAACACATCACATTGACTTTTAAATTTAATTTAGCGATAGCAAGTATCGTTCCAATGACATTTGCCCCGCCGCACATATCATATTTCATTTCTTCCATAGCCGCAGAAGGTTTTATGGAAATACCTCCGGAATCAAAAGTTAAGCCTTTTCCGACAAAAATAAGCGGTTTTTTTGCCCCCTTTTGAGGAGACCCGTGATATTCCAAAACTATAAATCGAGGTTCTTCCGAAGAGCCCAGGGACACGCCCAACAAACCACCCATTTTTTCTTTGATAATTCTTGCTTTATTCCAAACTGTGGCCTTAATTTTTGTTCCTTTGACTGCCTCAAGCGTTTTTTGCGCCAAAATTTCTGGAGTCATTCGATTTCCAGGCATATCACCCAGATATTTAGCAAAGTTGATGGTCTGTGCTAAAATCAATCCCTCTTCAAAGGCCTCTTTGATCAATGATTGTTTTGCTTCTTTCAATAATAAATGCACTTGAAGCTCTGAAGATTTTTCTTTTTCACTCTTAGGTTTTTTAGATTTTAATTCGGTAAAATCATAGGAACCAAGTTCTAATCCTTCCACTGTTGCTTTGACATATTCAGATGCTTGTTTTTTTAAATGCAAATCGTTTAAATCAATAAAAATATCTTCACTTTTTAAGGTTTTAAATGCCTCCAAAGCCACAGCTACTGCCTGTCTTAAGACTTCATGAGACAACTCATTTTTTTTGCCTAGGCCAACGACTAGCACATGATTAAAGGATTCAAATGAAAATTCTTTGTACAAGGAAACTTCAAAAACCTTCCCTGATATGAGTTTTGAGTCCAAAGAGTTAACGAGTTTTAAACTTAAATTTTTATTTGGAACAAAAGCATTTTTTTCTTTGTCTTCTGAGGAAAAAGAAAACGTAACATAAACACCATCTTTAGTATTCTTACTAACTGTTTTAAGGTCCTGGGCTAAAAGATTAATAATCATATTGACTCCGTGAGTTATTAGCTATTTATGTTAATTGTTAAGCTCTATCACAGATATTTGATTCTTCAAGGTCTTTTTCAATAAAGTATAATATACTATGGCCGATAGATTTTTTAAATAACCAAATAGAAAGTGAAATTTCATAAAAAAATTTACTTTCAGAACGAGGAGAACTGCTGTGGCATTAATTCCCTATGTGATAGAACAAACATCTAAAGGAGAAAGATCCTACGATATCTATTCCCGCTTATTAAAAGATAGAATTATCATGCTTGGAAGTGCGGTGACAGATGATGTTGCCAATTCATTAATTGCTCAGATGTTGTTTCTAGAAGTAGACAATCCAGAAAAAGATATTCACCTTTATATCAACTCCCCAGGGGGAAGTGTCTCTGCGGGAATGGCTATTTATGATTTCATGCAATTTGTTAAATGCGATATTGCAACCTATTGTATGGGAATGGCGGCAAGTATGGGCTCTCTTTTATTAGCCGGCGGGACAAAGGGGAAAAGATATTCCTTACCAAACACAAGAATTATGATCCATCAACCCCATCTCGGTGGTGGTGGGATCGGTGGTCAAGTTACTGACATAGAAATCCATGCAAGAGAGCTCGTAAAAACAAAAGAGAAATTAACAAAGATTTATGAGTTACATACTGGACAACCGTATGATAAGTTGTTTAGTGCTATGGAACGGGATAATTTCATGAGTCCCATTGATGCAAAGGAATTTGGTATCGTAGATCATATCGTGGACTCTAGAAAATCTAGCTTAAAAAAAGGATAATAAATTATGTCAACACCATCTCAGAGTAATTTACGTTGTAGCTTTTGCGGAAAAGGTCAAAAAGAAGTTAAAAAACTAATTGCTGGGCCTGGAGTCTACATTTGTGATGAATGTATAGATCTTTGTAATGATATTATTGATGAGGAAAAAGATCGTGAATCCGCTTTTAAAGGAAGTTTTAAGGTCCCTAAACCTCTAGAAATCAAATTGCACTTAGACGAGTATGTCATTGGCCAGACCCAAGCTAAAAAATCCCTGGCTGTGGCCGTGCACAATCACTACAAGAGAATCAACAATATCTCTACAGGTAAAAAAAGCTCAGATGTCGAATTGCAAAAATCGAATATCTTGCTTATTGGCCCAACAGGATCAGGAAAGACTTTGCTGGCCCAAACTATTGCCAAGATTTTAAATGTACCCTTTGCTATGGCTGATGCAACAACCTTAACCGAAGCGGGTTATGTGGGGGAAGATGTGGAAAACGTTGTTTTAAATCTTCTTCAAGCTGCCGACTATGATGTTGAAAAGTGTCAAAAAGGCGTTATTTACATAGATGAAATAGATAAGATCTCAAGAAAGTCAGAGAACCCATCTATCACCAGAGATGTGAGTGGTGAGGGAGTCCAGCAGGCCTTATTAAAAATTTTAGAAGGAACGGTGGCTAACTTGCCTCCTAAAGGTGGCAGAAAACATCCACAACAAGAGTTTATTCAAATCGACACCTCAAATATCCTGTTTATTTGCGGCGGGGCATTTGTCGGTTTAGAAAAAATTATCGAAAATCGAACTACTAATAAAACCATGGGCATAGCTGCTGATATCAAAACGGATCAAGAAAAAGAATCTTCAATCAATATACTTCAAAGCGTAGAGCCTGATGATCTTGTCAAATTTGGAATTATTCCCGAATTCATTGGTCGTTTACCAGTAATGGCAGTCCTTGATCCTTTAAACGAAGTTGCTTTAATTGATATTTTGGTAAGACCTAAAAATGCTATCACCAAACAATATCAAAAACTATTTAACTTTGAGGGAATCGATTTAAAATTTACCGAAAGTGCTCTGAAGGCTATCGCTCAAACAGCTATCAAACGTCGGACAGGCGCCCGAGGCCTCCGTGCTGTATTGGAAACATCCATGTTAGATATCATGTTTGATGTTCCTTCAAAGGTAAATGTTAAAGAAGTTCTTATCGATGAAAATGTAATTAATTTAAAATCTCAGCCCGAATTGATTTTTAAATCTGAAGAAGAAATTAAAAACACAAAACTATCCGACCCCGCAGAAAGCGCCTAGTCCCTGTTTGAAAAGTCTTAACTTTTCAAACAGGTTCTTCCCTTAAGCAGGGATTACCCATATGACTCAAATCGAGGCCGCAGGTGGGAGGCGACTGGGGCTTGGCACAGCCAAGTCACAAAGAGTCCTTCCGACGAGAACGAAGAGTTAAGTCATTAACGTAACCCCTTCGCTTAGGCGGATTTTAGATCTTTGATGAGTTGATATTGATTAACTAGCAAGGCAATATCATTTACTTCGTCTTGTGTCAGATCGGACGAAAAGATGTAGATATTCTTGAATTTTTCAATTTTCTTTAGCTCTAAATGGTTAAAGTTTTTCGTGACAATAACAATGGGGATAAGTGTATTAAGTTTGATAAATTCAAGGTATGTCTGATAGGAATTTTCTTTTTTAAAATCAATGTCAATAACGATGGCGTCGATAAGACTGCAGGTCATTTCTTGATTAGCTTCAGAAACATTTTTTGCGTTCAAAACCTTCAGTCCAGAGGCAACCAATAAAGGACTTAGTTGATCTCTATACCCGATATTTTCAGTTAATAAAACAATGTTTTTGTGTGTCGCTTCACTCACTGAAAACATGGATGCCCGTCTAGGAAAATGTAAATAGAAAATGGTTCCTTTTTTTGCGTTTGATTCAAAGGTAATTTTACCTTCATGGGTCTTCATAATATTTTGTGCTAAATATAATCCCAAGCCCACGCCCTCATTTACTTGTTTGGTTGTAAAAAAAGGTGTAAATAATTTGTCAAAATTTTCTTCTGGTATCAAGGCTCCATTATTATGGATTGAAATAATAATTTCATTAGCCGTTTCAGAAGTGCGGATATTTATCATTCTAAGATCTGTAAATTTAACTAGAGCAGAAATAGCATTATTAAATATATTCAATATTACCTGTTCAGTGTAAAGAAGATCACAAGTAATATTTAAATCCTCAATTTCTAGAGTTACAATTATATTTGTGTTAGCGATTTGATTTTTAATCGTAGCCAATGCAATATTTATGAGACTCCGAACGCTAACGGTGTTGAGCTTTATTTCATCAGATCGAAACATTTTCATCAATTTTGAAATGATATAAGACATCCGTGCGATATTATTTTTTATGGGCTTGATATTTTTCTTAATATCTTCCACTGATTTTTTACTATTATTTAGGTTTTCCTCTATGATATCTGTGTACCCAGAAATGACAGAAAGTGGATTATTCAACTCATGAGTCAAGCCGGTCGTCAGCCTTGCCAAATCTGCCAGTTTAGAAATTCTTAAATTATCTTGTAATAACTGATCTTTTTCAATTTGTTTAGAATGCAACATCGACAAATCAATCAAGTTAAATAATATATATTTTTGGTTATCTAATTCAATGAGTGAACATGAGGCTTCAACTAAGCACCTTCGACCCGTTTTTCTGCGAATGAACAAATCCCCTTCTCTTACTTTTAAGCCAAGCGCATTCGTTATACATATTTCTATAATCGCATCAATATTTTTTCTATTTTGGGCCGCAAAGATTTTATTTATTTCTAGTTCCATCATTTCCCCAACAGAATATCCAAAAAGTTCTTCACAAGATTCATTAACCATAACAATTTTTCTGTCTGGTACTGAAACTAATACCACCGGCACGGACATTTGCTTAGAGAAATAAGTAAAATCGCTAATCTTTGTAACCATCGATTTTGAATCGGAACCAAATAGAAATTCCTCTAGTCTAGCTCTTGAATTGATACAAAAACTAGACATTTATTTTTGGAAAAATATTCCGATTTAAAATCATGTCGATGAAGGTCTGTTTTTTAATTTGGCTCGTTATAGGCCTGGCTCTGGCGGGAGTAGGCCTTGCTGATCAAATCTACAATAGAGAATTTCTTCAAATCTCTGCCTGTAAAATAATTTATGACTTTGATCAGAAAAAAATAGAGACCATCTTATCCAAATTCAAAATCAATTCGAGTCAATTTGTCTATAGCAACTTTATAAACAAAGAGAATTTAGAAATTCAAAATAGTTTGAAATCAATTAACGATTTGCCCTGTGAAAATCGGTCTTCTTCAAATTTTACTTATATGCTATTCAATGCAATGGAATCTTTTTTTTATTTAGACTCAATTTTTAATGAAGAAGTCAAATGGCAAAAATCTATTTCGCAAATTTACACACGGCTGAATTTTTTAATTAAAAATGTCGAAAAAGGGAAATCAATAGAAAAAATCTACCTTGCCGATTTAAAAAAAATATGCAACTTGAAACATCAGCACCAAATATTAACTAATTATCTAAATACGGGAAGGGGCTGTCGCAGGCCAATTAATACTTGTTCTAATACCTCGCCAAAATTAGAATTGTCTTTACATGAGATCAATTTGAATAAAAACTATTCTCTATTTAAAAAAAAATGGACCTCTTATGAAATCAAAGAAGAATTAGATGCTGATTGTATTGATATTTAACTCGATATTTTCTCTCTCTGTGTCCCTTATTGCCCTCTCTGAGGAGCCCACTCCTAATTGCGTTAATGAGTCTTCAAATAAACTCTTACTTCAGGCTTATGAATTACAGAAAAATAATAATACTTCAAAGGCCCTTGAAATTTATAAAAAGGGAATCGATTTAGACAAAAGTTGCGAAGCCCTTTATTATGAAATCGGTTGGTCCTACTGGAAACTAGGTGAATGGAAACTTGTCGTAGATTCTTGGAAATCCGCTTTAAAAATTAATCCTGAGCATAAAAATATTAAGCTGTATATGGATACGGCGGTTGAAAACCTCAAAATTATTAATTCTGGTCAAAAAACTAATGTCTTTCGAAAGGAGACCGCCCTCTTCAGTCAATCACTGCCAAAAGACTCACCACTTCAATTAACCTTAATCCAACGCTGGCAATCTTATAACAAAACGCCAGAATTGATTTCTGATCATTATGATGAGGATATATTTTCTCCAAAATCTATTCAATTTTCTAAAAATGGTGAAAGTGTTTTTGTACATTCATTAGAAGGACATAAAACAGTTGTTTTTAATCAAGATGGCAGTCAGAAAAAACACGTTATTCACCATTCTTTTACCTCAAAAGACTCACCACTTTTTGAGAAACGTCCACCTTTTGATTATAAATTTAGCTATGAAAATCCTAACGTTTTTTCAGGAAAACCTGTTGAAAGTGTTCTTTCTCATAATGGAAAATATCTTTGGGTTACCTATTATCGAAGAAGTTATGATGAGCTGGGACAAGAACCCTCTGCCGTATCTATTATTGATACGGATTCATATAAAACAGAAAAGGTTTTCGGCACAGGCCCCATTTCTAAGTATATTGAAAAATCACATGACGATAAGTGGATGGCAATTTCAAATTGGGGAGACAATACCGTCAGTATTTATAAAATCGATAATCCAAATCTAAAAAATATCAAGCCTTACCAATTACTTATTGTTGAAAAGAGACCTTCTGCAATAAATAGGAAAGTAAATAGGGACAAACTCTGTGGATTTTGCATTAGAGGTTTAGCTTTCTCAAAAGATAGTAAATACCTTTTCGTTTCACGAATGAAAGGGGGTGGGATTTCAATCTTTCATCTGGATAAAAATAATAAATTTCAGTATAAAGCAACGGTCTTTGGTATCCAACCTGGCACAAGAGACTTACATCTATCCCTAGATGGGAAATTTTTATTTGCTGGCTGTAACTCATCTGGAACCATTGCCAAGATCCCTGTTGAAGATTTTCTTACCTTCGTAGATAGAAAGAAAACTCAAACAATTGAGTTAACAAGCCTGGAAATCTCTAACTTGAAAATTTTAAAACAATTTATCGGCTTGGGTGTACGCAGTTTTAAACTCCATCCAACATTAAATTATATATTTTCCACATCTAATAATGGAAGTGAAGTCATCATGCTTAAATCTGATGATTTAAAAGTTTTAGGAAGGATCCCCGTTGATTCTTATCCTGTTGGATTGGGCATAAGCCCGTCAGGAAAATATCTGTGGGTATCCTCCCAGGGGAAAAATTCTCAAGGTGGAAACTCTGTTTCTATATTTTTAATTTCAGAATTCTTAAGTCAGCAAATTATTTTAGAAGACACCCCTCAATGACATTGCCCCTATGCCGCATTCAAAATGCTTTGTATAAATTTAAGATAAATATTTTGTCTTCATTTAAGATATTGTCAAAAAATACAACAGCTGGGTTTTAAATAGACAAATATTTCTGAAGTATTTTTCACTTTCTCAATTTGGATCATCTATTCTTCTAAGGTCATAAGCACAATAGTCCGATCTAGGTGAGACATGAAAATTCAGTTTCTGTTACCCTTTCGTATGGCCTTATTCACCACTTTTTTAAGCCTGGTATTGATTTCCTGTTCAAGTGGTAAAAATGATGATAACCCATCTAGCGGCGTCACTCCTGAATCAGAACCATGTGTAAACTATAGATCTTTTTCTGACTCTATCACTATTTCGGGAACGGCAAATTTTCAATATCGGCCAGTGGCCATCACTTCTTCCAAACAAGGCCTGATCAGGGCGCTCTCTGGTAGTCCACAAAGTGATTCTATCTCTTATGCAGAAATCGCTGTTTTGAATTCCTCTGGAGATATTATCCAGTGCGGTATTACAAATGCGGATGGTACTTTCCAAATGCCTTTATCTAAAAATGTGGGCGACGTCAGAGTTAGGATTTTTTCAAGAGCTTTTAATGGACGACTTAAAGTGAGTGTCTTGAACAATCCCAACAATAATTCTCCCTACAGCATTGAAAAATCAGTTTCTGTCGGCTCCAGCGATGTCAGCACAGGAGAAATTTTGGCTTATGCAAGAACTAGCCAGAGCGAAAAAATCGAGGGCGGTGCCTTTAATATTCTAAAAGGCCTCCACAAGGGAAATGATTATATTCGAACTCAAATAAACAACGACTCTTGGGTTGCCGAAAAAGTAACAGTGTATTGGAAAATGGGTTTTAACCCTTACTCTTATTTTGGCAACCCCGACAGCCCACTTTCATTTTATAAACCTGGAGAAAGAAAATTATTTATCCTTGGTGGTTCTAATGGAAATGTTGATACTGCAGATACTGATCACTTCGATAATTCTATAATTTTACATGAGTACGGTCACTTCCTTGAGGATGTTTATGGAAAAACAGATTCTCCTGGTGGATATCACAACGGTGACTCTATCATTGACCCAAGGCTTGCGTGGAGTGAAGGTTTCGCCAATTTCTTTCAGGGAGCAGCTCTTGGGAAAAATTTTTATTTAGACACCGCAGGGTTTTGCAATGACCCCGAAGAACCTAGTGGATCTTGTTCGCAAAATGTGTATTTGTCCTTGAGTGAAAATGCTGAAACAGCATCGCTAGACCGCATGCCAGCAGGTACAACTTCAGGAGAAGGTGTCTTTCGAGAGGTTTCCATAAGTCGAACATTATACAAAATGATTTCACCAGCGCAAAACACTCATCCTCTTGGGGCTGGCATTCCTTTTAAAGAGCTTTGGAAATCTTTCACAGATGAAACCATAGGTTACCATGCGGGTTCTCAATCTTTCAGATCAAGTATAATTATGAACAAAAACATAGATCAAATTATTTCGACATCCTATTCTAGCTTAAGTTCTTATTTGGATACCATTTTAACTAATGAGAAACAAAGTAAAGTCTACAAAGATTATGCGAATTCATTTACAGAACAAACAGTTAATACCTGCCCCCAAGTAATTCTGAATCCGGTGGCTGATAAGACTTATTGTTCTGGTACCTATTGCCCTATTTATAAAAAATCAGACCAATTTCGCTCAAATGATTTCTATAAGATAGATATTAGTCAGGCGGAAATTGATTCAAATGCGACTATTTCTTTGACTTATACGCAGACAAATTCTCAATACCCCGTGGACCTTGATTTATATTTATATAAACAAGACTATAGTTACTTCGAAGAATTCCAAGAAAAAGAATCGGGAGAACAATCAACAAATATAGTTAAAAGAAGCTCCCGAGCCTATTCGACGTTTGAGTCAGGAAATGAAGCTATTTCATTAAGCCAATTGTCACCGGGAACTTACTTCCTTGTTGTGAAAGCGAACACCTATGGTAAAACCTCGGCGGGAGTTGGATTAGAAGCTCGGTATGTTCTGCAAAAAACTGTAAACTCAATCTCGAGGGATTTATGTCCAATTTATTAACTTCAAAAAAGATTCTTATTTTCTTCTCTTTTTTTTCTTTTGGATTTTTTACTACTTATTTCTTTCAAAGTTATTTTGCCAAAAATCCAAACTTTGCAGACCATAAAATTTCTGAAATTGAATTTAAATCAAAATTAGGAAAGTCCTTATCTTTTGTAAATGTTCAAATGGAAATCATAAATTTAGCCAGAAATAATTCGGATATTACAGAGATAAAAGCCTATATCACCTTGCTTAAATCTTCGAACAACCTCGCTTCTTACTGGTGGACTCTGCCTGAGGGAGTGACCCTCGTTGAGGGCGACATCGAGGGCCTACTTCAAAATGTCGAACCAGAAACGCCTCAAGAATTAAGTCTTAAGGTTTCTGGATTTTCAAAAAGTGAGAAAAAATTAATTTCTCTTTCCGCAAGCACTTTAATTGGAGACAATAGTTTCAGCAATGTGGGATTGATTTCATCAAAACCAGAAGATTCCTATGAATTCATTGCCAATAAGAATTTCCAAGGCAACCTCCTCCAACAAATGGATCTATCAAGTAAAAGTTTAAAACACTTCGACGAAAATAAAATTTATCGCTAAGAGCAAGTTTGAACAACGGTTGCGGATAAGACTCAAATCGAGGCCGCAGGAGGGCCACGACTAAGTCTTGGCAAAACGAAGTCGCTAGGAGTTTCCGCCGACGAGAACGAAGAGTTGAGTCATTTGCGTAACTCCTAGTAATAACAAGATGAAGGTTCTGGGAAAACATCCATAGTTATCATTGGCAAGTAGGTTCCCGGAAAGTGGTTTCCCGCTTTAAAGGATCCGTTGAGAATATATTTACCATAAGCTTTTTCTGAAACCCTGCCCACCAAAGTAGAAATCTGAAACCTTAATGGCAGCATCTGATCAATGGCTAAGGATCTGACACCGTAATTAAAGTTTTCAAGATACTCTGGTTTAAAAAAACGAAAGTCTTCTTGCACAAAGCCAGCATATCCTATTAACAATTCAAGTCCTGGAAAAATACTGAATAACTCTCTACTTCTAAATAAATATAAAGGACTAGTTGAAACCAATGGATCATTTAATGTTATTTTAGAAGGTAAAGATTTAATTGTAGCATAGGAATCTGAACCTTCATCAATACCAAATAATCGAAACTGTATATCTAAAACTTCTCCTGGCATCACACATAAATAGGGAGTAAACCAATTTGAAGGAATTTTGAATTGAGCATCAGGCAGAGCTAACTTTTTTGACCATTTCCATAATAAAGACCGATAGAGCGAAGTTTGCTGAAGGTCCCAGCGGTTCCAAAGTTCAACGGGTGCTGAAAGTCGTAACTCTAACTGTTCCAATTTTCGTTGAGAGTTATCCATTCCCATAACTGAAAGCTCTGGATTTAACGTTACTGAAGACGGCATCTTTATATGTGCAAAACCAAGAACATGACCAAGCTCATGAAAAAACAAGGACCGTCCATCCACTTTTATTTTATGACCTTGAGAAGCTTCAAGATACTTCCCAGAACGACCCTGAAAATCGATTTCTAACTGAGGATGAAATGAGATCACCGGCAGGGTTGTCTCAGTCTGTCGGTAATAAAGTCCTAGAACAAGCTGAGGAAGATCAGTTGAATTTGATGGCAGAACCTCTTGAAACTGCGAAAATGGAAATTGACCGTCATCTGCTTGAAACGCTAAGACATCACAATCTTTAAAAGAATTTGGATTCATGGACTTTGAATCCACCTTCAGAATATTCACTTTAAGTGGTTTTCTTCCGTCAATAAGGTCAAATCCACTTACTTTTTTAAGAAAAACTGTCATCGCTTGATCAAAACCAAACCCTTCAATTTTGAGTTTTTTGTCAACACAAAGATTTAGCTCTCGATACAAAAAAACAATATCATTTATAAAAATATGCTTAGAAGAAGAATCACTTGAAATTTTTATTGAAAGCGGCGCTGGTCGCCGCACTGGCAACCGGTACAACCACGGAACATTTTCCTCTCTCAGATCAACTTTTTTTCTAAGTACATCGTCGGTTCCCCACGAACTCCCTTCTTTTTCCACAAAGGTATGTTCCATTTCAAGAATATTAGGTTTTGCTTCTGTTGTATTCAAGAATAACAAAAAATTAAACACCAATATCAAGACTCCGTAGCTAAAGGTGTTACTACTGATTAAAACCCATCTTAATAAATTTTTCATGTTATAAGCTCCGCCAATTGCCAATGAATATGAATTAATGTTTCCGGCTCGCCTGAAGATTTAACTTCTTGACGAATTTTTTCCCTGAGTTCAGAAATCCATTGAACTATTTTATCTTTACTTTCGTGAGTCAACGCATGCTGCTCCAGTTTATGATATCCAGGATAATTCAAGAAGTTGGCTGCTTGATCGAACCAATACTGATGAATTTCATTAATTTTTTCAGGAGTGATTGAAGGAATGACATTAAACTGAACGGGGTTTGAGAAGAACTTGCCCTCTTTCTGGTAAATTAACTGTAGCTGAACTAACAAATCCAAAGATTTTTCAACTGAAGAAAGTGGTATCTTCAAACTATGGCTTAGGAAAACAGCTTGCTCTTGAGGATTGGATAACTTCAAAACCTGCGGCAGGCGTAAGGACATCAAAATAGTAGGAGTCCATGGATCGTTAAAAAAAAGTTCATATCTTCCTATATGTAAATCTTCAAGGCCTTGGGCCTTTAATTTATTTTTTAGTCCTAATGTTTCTAAGAATGCTGGTAGCCTGCCACTAAAAACATCGATGGCTTTTAAAAACATTTCAAATGGAATATCCCGTCGTCCCATTTCCCAATGGTGATATGTGGAAAGGGTTGCTATTTCTAAGGCTTCTTTCGCAGCTAACAAAGTTCGGGATCCTCGAAGGGCTTTCAGAAAGGGAACAATGAAATCTTTACGAATACCTAATTGAGTTTTCATCTTGGATTTTTTTCGCAATGTCGGAACAATTCTGGGTGCAAAAATGGCTTGTTCCATTTCTTGAAGCTTCATTCCTTCTTTCTGTAAAAATAGAAGAACCTCTGGCAGACGTGCCTTTCTTTTTGGATAAATTATTTTAGCAAGAATCGCATAACGTGACATTAAAACACTTTCTTGATGTCTGTATAATTCTACTTCGATTTTCTACATTTATTTTCTACAGAAAGAAAGGAGTAAATACACAGTTTTCAAAACTCATTATAGACTGGGTTATGATTGTACTTTTTATGGCCGAATCTATTACGATGGCCCATATCCTTAGACCCTTGATGCTAGCAGAAATGCTAAATAAAACCGATAATAAAATATTTTTCGCCTGTTCAAAAAAATACCAACCTTGGGTTGAAGAAAAGAAGCTATCTTTCTGTGAAATTCATTCCCTAGAAACACATACTTTTCAACAACGCTTGAGCGTTGGTAAAACCTTTTTGGTTCATGATGAAATTTCTGAGCAGGTAACAGAGGACCTTCAACTTCTTCAGACCTTGCGCCCAGATGTTGTTATTGGTGATTTCAGACTCTCTCTCGGCATCAGTGCTCGAATTGCTAATATTCCCTATCTAAGTATCATTAATTCTTATTGGCCTCGGTTTGATCCAAAGAAGTTGCCTGTCCCTGATATCCCTTTTTTTCGCTTCTTAGGAAGGAAAATCTCCTTCTTTCTGTTTTATTGGGTCCGCCGTTGGATTGTTCCATTAGTACTTAAAAATCAAGTCCAAGACTTTAACAAAGTTCGTCGTGAATTTGGGCTGCCTCCACTTAGCAATGTTATCGACTCTTATTACGATGCCGATTATTTACTTTTTGCAGATGCCGAAGAGTTGATTCCTCCTCCAAAAAATTTTCATACTCCATGGAGTTACCTAGGGCCACTAGCTGGCAGTTTACCTTGTGAGTTACCTGAGTGGTGGTCTGATCTTTCTTCTGAATTGCCCCTTGTGTATATTAATTTGGGTTCCTCAGGACGTCAGGAACTTGTACCTGAAATAGTTGAAGAGTTAAAAAAACTTCCTATTCAGATCATTGTTGGCAGTCCACAATTGATTCCACATACTCCAGGGAAAGTATTTTCAGCGGCTTTCCTTCCTGGTGAAAAAGTTTGTGCTCGAGCAGATTTAATTATTTGCAATGGAGGGGCTCCCTCTGTTTATCAAGCCCTCCTTGCCGGTAAGCCGGTCATTGGAATCACAAATAACTTAGATCAAAGAATTGGAATGCCTTATTTTTCTAGAGTGCCTTTTGTTAAACAATTTCGTGGCTGGGATTTTAATGCCCATAAATTGATGGATCTCGTTAAAGAAACTCTGAATAATAAATCTCTCAATCTCCAAGCTCAAGAATTTTCAATCATTTTGCAAAAATATGATATTCAAAAACGGCTTTTAGATGCCATCGCCAAAGTAAGAACTCGCTCAAATTAAATGGTCCTTCTTATTACATTGTTTTCATTAGACAGCTTCTCTTTCTTATATTAATTTCAGGTAAGGAGATTTGTACTCATGCAAAAAGGATTTAATTCAGATGTCACAGTCAAAGGGAAGAATTACCACGTTCAAACAGAAGACTGGGGTTTGCAAAATCCTTATATCGTTACACGAGTGTTTAATGGGGGGGCTGTTGTTTCAACGATCAAAAAAGCCTACTCTGAAGTCTTAAATCAATTTTCCATTCGTTCGGAAGTCGCCATCAATTCTGCTCTAAGAAAACAACACGCCGACACCATCGATCATCTCGTCAGCGGCAAGATTGGAATAGAACAAAACCCATTCTAGTGTTAGGCTATTTTTCTTTGGAGGAAGTGCTGCCGCCATCCGTACCGCCAGATTTCGAAGATGGCGCTCCCTTTCCTTTGTCTTTTTCAATACGAGGATTAGAGTTGTCACTCAATTTTGTATCAGCCAAAACGCAATTAGGGCAAATCCCTTTAACCTTCTCATTTAAACCAGCTTCAGTTCCAGCTTCATCTAATCTCATGGCTCTTCTATAATCCTTATCTATATCTTTTAGGATATCAACTTGATCTTTTAGATCAAACTTTTTTACACCACTCATATTAATAGGTTCAGCTGTTGGTGTTGGAGTTGTCTCAGGTTGTGGAGGCCCACCCGCAGATCCCTGAGAACCTGCAGCAGGTTCTTCAGCGTGGGTGAGGGTATAAAAACAAAATGTTATCACTAAAAGTATTTTAATCATCCCTACTCCTATAAAAATAATTCTTGTGTTGCGGGAGCTATAATGTCTAACAAATTGTTAAAGGTACTCGCCACCTGCATGGCGACGCTGGGACCTTCTTTGCTATCCACCTTATTAATATCTCCGTTCGGTTTATAAGTTACTTTAATACTGCCCAGACCTGGTCGAGTGACTGCCACGGGTTTATTATACTTTTCTTCATATTGAAGCTTAACTACTTTTTTTGCCTGGTCCTTAATTTGAGTGATCCTGCCCTTGTTATCATAGGATAACTCAATTTTCTGCCCTTCGGAGTTTTCAGCAAAATTTAAATTGCCTTTTGTATCATATTGAAACTTTGTAAATTTTGTGGAAACTTTTTTCCCTTTTTCATTTAAATTTTCGATAGTCACTTTGACGGGCTTTTTAATTGTCGCTCCGTACTCGAATATCAGTTTGTTACGATCCGTCGTTTTAGACCTTACCATCCCGTCGGTCGTGTACTCATAGGTCATTTTATTTCCATTTTTTCTAATGGAAATGGGTCTCCCAAAAACTTCGTGATAACTGATATCCATTTCATCATCATTTTCTTTGGATAACACTCGCGAAAGAATGAACTCACCATCAGGTTTTTGTTTATGCCAAAATTCATATCGACTTTGAGCCATTGTTTGTTTTCCACATACCTTTTTAACAGAAGACCAAAAATGACCCTTAGGATCTTTTTTATCTACCTCATAATTATATGTTTCTGTACATTTATCTCTATCGACAAACCCAATAACCCAATCATTATTTTGATTATATTTGATCTGCACAGTTGAACCATCGGTAAAAGTAATTTTAGTCACATTATGTAGATCATCATACTGATATTTAGTAGCAAATTTCTTTGAATCGAGAGAATAGGTTAAATCATCTGTATTTTGATATTGATATTCTGCCTTCAAAGAATTAGGTCCCAAGACTTGATGTACTTTTTTATTAGCTGGATAGTATTTAAAAGTTAATTTTCTTGAACTCGAATCAGAAACTTCTTTTAAAAGACCTAATTTATCATATTCGAGCTTTAACATATTGCTATTCTTATCATACATATGAGTCAGCTGTCCTTGGGGATTAAATCTTTGTTTGGATCCATCGGGAAGAGTTCGTTCATAATAAGTTGATTTGAATACAATGCTATCTACCTCTTTGCCATTTGCTAAAAATTTACTTCCATCACTTAATTTACTAACCATGCCGTATTTTTTTGCTTCTGCAGCCCTGGTTTCATCGTACTCCAGAAGTTCTTCTCTTCTCTTTTTGTAAAACTCTTCGTTTCTTCCTGAAGATTTTTCAGCTTTCATTTTTCCAATAACGAAATCGATGGTTTTTTCTACATCCTGTTTGCTTATTTCTCTTTGTGAAAAAACAAGCTCTGAACCCGCACCGCACTCTTTAACTTTCAAATTATTTTCACTGGTAATTTCCAATTTCGTTTCAAAGTTCGTACACCATCCAAAACCAAAAATTCCATTGAACAAAGTTCGACTATTGTAAGTTCTTTCTAATTTAAGATCATATCCTATTCCATCAAGGTGAAAATCCACCCATGTATTCGAATAATTGGCATTTTTCATATCCACAATGGAAAAGGCAGGAAGAGAAATAGTCAAAACGAGTAACGGCAACAACATCCATTTCATAATTGTATTTCCTTAATAAACTTCATACCTTGATTGTAACAATTTTTTTAATCCAAATTCCACCAATAACTTGCAAGACTAGCATTATAAAAATAAAAATATAGCCCATTGTCGTAGTGTACATTGGTCTGATAAAAGCTGGATCCATAAACAAAAATACAATAAAAATTACTAGAGGTACCAACATGACAATAATTCCCTGCATGACGCCCTTTGAAGTTATCGCGTCAATTTTTTTCTCAATTTTTTGTCTTTCCCTAATAACATAGACAATGGTCTCGAAGGTTTCGGCTAAATTGCCGCCCGTTTCCTTTAAAATATTAATTGAAGTCACAAACATTTGCACATCGGGTCTGGGTATTCTCTGTCCCAGTTTTGTTAGAGCTTCCTCAAAACTAGATCCTAATTGAGTTTCTGACACGATCGTTTGAAACTCCTGACTGACAGGATTTCCCATAATTTCGATAACTCTTTGCATGGATTGAATGGGGTTTGATCCTGTTTTAATTCCATTTGCCATGATGGTAAGAGCATCAACCATTTGAGTGACAAATCGTGAACATCTTTTTTCATAATTAGCCTTAACCAAGAGCAATGGAGCATTCCATCCTGCTATTCCAATGGATATTCCAAATAACAATCCAGACATAATATCAGGCCATAATAAAAAGAAAAAAACAGCACCCAGCCCGAAACTCATTCCATATAAAAGCCAAGTTACTTTTTTAGGCTCAACAGAAACGCCCATAAGTGAATAATACTTTAGTATAAGGTCCCTGGTACTAGTGGATTTTGTACTAAAATATTTTGAAAAAATACCCGTAAAGTTATAAACAGCAATCGCAATGGCGACCGTAACAACCGGAATAAAAATAAAAGGTTTAAACAAAAATTCCATTTTAGTCCTTTACCCACTTTTCTTTACAGTGGGGTTCGCGTTCAACGGAGCGTTCAAAGGTACATTTGGCTTGATCGCCTCAGCCAAAAATAATTCTTTAGGGACAATGACATTTTTTGCAGCTAACTTTTGAATGATTTTAGGAACATACCCTGTGGGTTGAAAATTTCCCAGTATTTTTCTTTTTGCATCATAACCCGATTCTTTAAAAATAAAAATTGGAGCTAACGTTACCGCGTCTCCCTGAATTCCATCGACTTCCGTTATAGAAAGAATTTTTCTCGTACCATCACTCAGCCTTGAAATCTGCACAATAATGTGAACAGCACTTGAAATTTGTTCTCTGATAGCTCGAGCCGGCAAATCCATTCCAGCCATCATACAAAGAGTCTCCAAGCGAGAGATACACTCCTTGGCGCTGTTTGCATGAGTGGTTGTCATTGAACCATCGTGACCTGTATTCATGGCTTGAAGCATATCAAGGGCTGCGCCATCACGACATTCACCCACAACGATTCTATCAGGGCGCATCCGTAAAGCATTTTTTATCAAATCTCTGATATGAATGGCATTAGTCCCTTCCATCGAGGTAGGTCGGGTTTCGAGCCTGACCACGTGCTCTTGCTGCAATTGCAGCTCCGCCGCATCTTCTACAGTAACTATTCTTTCTGTAGAAGGAATAAATGAGGACATCATATTCAGCAATGTTGTTTTTCCTGAACCTGTTCCTCCAGAAATCACAATATTCATTCCATTTTCTACGCATATTCTTAAAAAATCGATCATGTTTTTTGTCATGGAACCATATTCAATATATTTTTCTGGAGTCACTCCCCCTTTTTTGAATTTTCTGATGGTCACAGAGGGACCATCAATAGAACAAGGTTCAATAATGGCGTTCACTCGAGAGCCATCTTTTAATCTTGCATCCACCATTGGCGACGCGCTATTAATTTGTCGACCTAAGGGAGTGACGATTCTTTCAATAATTCTCCTTAAGTGATCATTCGAAGTAAACTGTACATCTTTTAGCAAAGTTAATTTTCCACTTTTTTCCACAAAAATTCTTTTTGCTCCATTAATCATGATTTCTGTGACATCTTTATCTGCTAATAAGTCTTCTAAGGGGCCTAACCCTAGGGCTTCTTCCAAAACCTCTTTAATTAAAATTTGTCTTTTTTCTCTGGAAATTTCTGGAGCTTCTTTATCAACAATCTGAGTGATCTCTCTTCTAGTGCGCTCGCGAAGTTCATTTTGTTTCCCTTCATCTTGTCCACTTTCCTTCATCATTTTCGTTAACTCAGGAGACCGTAACAATTCTGAATGAACTCTTATTCTCAACTGCACCTGTGGATCTAATGAGTTTTGACCCCCATTAACCGTTGCTCCTGCTCCCGACAAATCGATCGAGTTTGCAGCGCTCACAGCGGGGCTCTTAGGTTTTGATAAGGACTTAAGCCTTTGCAAGGTTCCACCAGTAAGTCTACGAACCACATCATAGTAACTGCTAGTAAGAGCCGATTTAGGTTGTGAAATCACAAAAGGCGTGTTTTTTTGAATCGACGAAAGAGTTAAAATGTCATCTTGAGGAATCAGTCCCATCGGAGGCATTCGCAAGGAATTACTAATTTCCTGAGGGGCAATTCCTGAACTCGAAACTTTGTTAATAATCAACTGGAACATGTCCCTAGGAAAGGTGGCTGAAAGCAAATCGTTTATCAAACGTTGTGTTTGGGCTACCACTAAAATCTCGGGTGTTGTCACAATAAAAGCAGCCGTAGCCTCAAGTAAAAACGCATTTTGTAATGGTCCGATGTCATTACCCAAATCAACCACGATGAATTTAAATTGGCGGCTAAAAAAATCAAGTTGTCTCATCAAGGACTCTGGATTGACATCTAATTTTTCTTCAGGCCCTCGAACCGCCCCAAGATAAGCCAAACCAGAAGAGTGAACAGTAACTAATTGATTTAAAGGCTGAGAGGCTAATCCCATATTTAAATTGATAATTTCTTTTAAAGTTTTATTTGGCCTTATTCCCAGAAGAACATTTTGATCACCGATTGTTTTTGCATCTCCATCAATCAATAATACTTGGGTTCTTAACTCGGTCATTAAGGCCAAAGAAAAGTTGGCAGCAAATAGACTTTTGCCAACTCCACCTTTTCCTCCGATAACACCAATCAATGTACAATTTGGATTTATTGCCAATGGACCCCCGTCATCACTACTGACCATTATCGGCAAGAAATTGTAATTTAATGAGACAAGTTTTATTAAACTAGATTTTCGTCAGTATGCGTTCATTTTTGGCCTGTTTGTTGCTTCACTTTATAAGCTATATATGAAAACTTTTTGCCATCTTTTTACTAAATGTATTCTCATAATTACTTTATTAACTCAATCCGCATTGAGTTCGGGAAAAAAATGTAAAGATGTTTATGAACTGTATAATAATACAACATTTACCGTTTATGACAAAAGCTTTCAATCCTTCAATGGAAAATTGAATTATAAACTTTTGGTCAGAAATGAGGTATTCGATATTTCTCACTCTGATGTTCCCCTGTTCAAGAATTCCCTCCTGTTAAATGTTACCATCAATGGACATGCCCAGCTCATCTATAATGGAAAAAAAATTTCCTCTTACGGCGACCCCGGTATAAGTATGAAAAGCTCTTTTAGTGAAGAGCCTTTATTGACCGAAGGAATTTATTTTGTATTTAGTAAGTCAAGTAAGAACCTTGATGAGATTTTTTCAAAACTCGGCAATGAAACTAAAGGTAACTATGCTTTTACTTGCGCTTCAAATACTTGTAGCGCTTTCAATTCACTAAATATCGGAGAAAAAAAGCTGCCCATCAGTATTACTCCACTTTCCCTGGCCAACTACTTATTAAAAGAAAAAGCCCTTGGGAATAATAGCTTTGAAGTTGTCACTTATTTAACTGAAATTGATTCCATTTTGACATTCGTCAAATACAACCAATTTAGATATAAAATGTTCCCAGTTTTGCTTTCTATTTGGTCCACTTTATTAGGCATCACATTATTAAAAATTTTCTAAAAATAGGATAAATTTAAACAATCAACTTCATATTAATAAGGCATCTTAAATTTAGCTTTTACTTTCTCGCTGTCAGTGCTTGCAGAAGTTAAAATTACGGGCGTTACAAAAACCACGAATTGATTTTGGTTTCTGGAATTTCCTTTAGCAGCCAAGGCGTTAAACAAAGTATTGGATGCGGGATCCCTGTTATAGTTTGTGTCCGTAGAATTTTTAATTAGTCCACCAACGGCAGCACTTTGCCTATCTCTGACAGTAATCACTGTTTGTAAGGCATTCTTTGATACCACGGGTTTGCCATCAACAACTCCAATTTTTTGGCTCACTTGAAATTCCATTTTCATCTCGACACTGCCTGAACGGTCTTGACTGATTGTCGGTGTAATCACGGCCGAAAGTCCAGTGGGAGTAAATGCAGTCCCTTGATTCCCTGTTTGACCGATCACTGTATAGGGCTCATCTATAGTTTGTGATATAGTACCCTTTTCACCATCTTTAACCATAAAAGAAGTGCTTTCTAAAACCCTAGCGTGACCATGGGTTTTAGCCGAATTGAGCTTCGGCAATAAATTACTAATCACGGCCGTCAAAGAAGTCACAATGCCGCCACCTTGATCTCCTGTTTTGACCTCAACACCCGAAGTCTGATCGCTGATTCGAGGTGCCCATTCAAATCGAAATGATTTGGAATAATCCTTTTTTAATTCCACATAGTGAATATTTAATTTCACGATTTTTTTAGGTGCAGGAGGTGCTCCTTCTTTGATGGTAATCATATTTATAATTCCATCATTAGCAGGTTTGGGACATTTTATAGAACCATCCGAACAAGATGGATCAACAAATACAGGCGGAACATAAACCTTAGCAATAATCTCTGCTTTGATCTTTTCGTCTTCACTGCCTACTTGGCCTTGTAAAATTATTTTTTCGTTAGCCGCTCGACATTCAATTTCTGGATTGTTAATGTCTCTCATAATAAATTCACAAATTTTCTTATATGCCATTGGGTTCACCGTAACGATACTATCCACCTTATCACCAAATTGTCGCAAAACACTTTTGATTCGCATTAAATCTTTAGGGGTTAAGACTTGCCCATCTATGACAACTTTATTATTTATAATTTTAGTGTTGATTCCATCAATCTCAGCCAACATTCCTTTAAGTTCAATGACGACTTTATCAAGACTATTTTTTCTGACATTGATTCTATATTCAGCCACTTTTTTATTGTTCTTTGAATCGTAAATAACAAGCGTACCAAACCCTTCCTTTAAGGGTTTAAATCTAAAAATATTTAATTTTTTGTTGAATTCAATTTTTACGAACCCTTTATAACTGCCATCAATTTTGATTTTTTTAGGTAAAGGGGGGAGCTTCTTGTCTTCTTCAATTCCATAAGTTAAATTGATATATTCTGCTTGTTTGTAGGAAATAAATTGCTCGGACCCTTCGGTTGTTAGAACTGAATCATCAGAAGTTTCTGCTCCTAATTTTTGATCCTCAGTTTGACCAGAACTGTCATCAGCTAAGTTTGAAGTGTCCTCTTGGGCCAATGCTGCTTGAAAAGGTGCTTGAATTGAAATCACCAAATATAAAAACAAAAATAATTTCATCGCCTTCATATATTCCCCTTACTATCATCGTCCATTGAAGTTTGAATTGTTAGGTCTAGCAGTTGGAATAACTCCACCGGCCATTGGATTTGCTGATGGCTCGGTGCTAGACATATTGCCTTCGGTGGCACGAGCTAAAATTGAATCAGAAGTGGAACTGGGTAACCTTGATTTAATAATCCCATCAGTAGGATTTCTTAATGTTACAAATATATTTCCAGGCGACGTGGATAAAATATACACCAAATCCTGAGCTTCTTTGATTTCAGCCTCTACGGTTATCGTACTATATTTTGTATCACCAGTGAGAGACGTTTGAATGGCATTTTTTCCAGTTGAATCATATTCAATTAGACGAGGGATATTGTTTTGAACTGAGACACCCGTTGCGAGAACGGGGACATTTTGCATCAATAAAAAGCTTTCTCTTCGCAAGTTGGCGCCTTTGCCAATATCCAAAGCCACAAATAAATCAATTCGATCTCCAGGTCGAATCAATTTCGAAACGCCCCTGATCTCATCGATAGGTATGGAAATCGCCCTCTTGGATGGTGCTACCTGCAAAGCAATTCCAGTATCTGCGCCCGGTGAATATAAATGATTTTTTAAAATGGGTTGCCCTTTTTTGATTGGAACTGCAGCAACATTTCCAATTATTTCCTGAATATTAGAAAAGTTTCCATCTGGGACGTAATCATTGGGATAGGCTTTAGTTTCTAGCATCGAATCATAAATCGTCGTCATTTCAGAAATATCTTCTTTAGCAACAACGACAACTTTTTTTTGACCAAGCTGCAGATTGATCGCTTTTCTCTGCTCTTGTGCATAGCTGTAAATCATAAACGCAGCAAAGACACCAGCAATAATTGATATCCACAAGTTTTTCGATTCATTCGCCATAACACACTCCTCTAGGGCTCATCGGTCTTTTTTATTAATTTACAATAGGACTTAGGGCCCGTTATGGCGCCGGTCCTAAAGTCACTTCTTTGTTGGAGTACAGGTAGAATTAAGACAAATCCCATAAATAGGTCTTATCCAAACTGGAAAAGCTTGGTATTGATCTTTTTCTTCAAGCAAAGGTTTTCCATCATCTTTGATTTTAAAAACATCCTGATTGTGCAATTTAGAATTTGTATCTTTTTCAGGAGTGGAACTTAGCTGATCTCCGTCAGAGTTAGTTCCTCCGAACGAGGAAACGAAAGAAATAGGTCTTGCGGTAGCTATCCAGTTTTCGTTATTTCCACTCACTCGATTCTCTGACACCACCCCATGAAATCTATTGCCGAATAATCGAAACTTAGAAATTTTATCCGTCCCATTATTTTCCCTCCAAAAGAATTCTAGATTTGATCTGAACCTATAGGTTTCAAAGGCATAATTTCTAGCGGCTATATTTTTTAAAATTCCCGTATGTATGACACCAAAAAATCCAAGACCAAAATTAAATAAAATCATCACCACAGCAAAAATAGCAACGACTTCTAAGGCAGCCATTCCCGATTTATTCTTTAACATCCGTTATCCTCCATCGGAAGATACTTACTATTGCTTCCTGGTGACTTATCGTTGTCCCTGTACCGCAAATCTAACTCGATAATAGCTTTGTGCCGGACCCCCACCGACATAAATTTTTGACATTCATCACTTGTAGGGTTTCGCAACATAAAGCCCGTCACTTTAGAGGTAAAAGATTGATCTGTAGGATTGGTACTTCCTAAAAAACCCAATTTCATATTGAAAAGATTTGTTTTAAATAGTAATCGTACGCCTGTGGCAATCAACTTAGTGCCATCAGGTTCAGAATCATATTCATTAAAAATTTCTCCCTTATAACCACTTCGAAATGCTGGTTTGTCAAAACCTAATTCAAACCAGCCCTGTTTAAATAGTTTTCCTAATCCAGGTTTATTCATTATTTGAGTCATTTTTTTTCTTGCTAAAGACTCCTGTTCAGAAATATTGATATGTCCAGCCGAATAGGTTCTTCCTACAGAGTAAGCAATGTACTGAGCCACTTCAATGCTGGACAAGGTAAATGCCACAACAAAAAACAAGACGGCTAATGAAAAAGAAATAATAATGGATAATATGAAATCAATAGTCAAAAATCCCGTATTATTTGCAATCCTTTTTTTCATTTCATTTCTTTCTAGGGGTTGCGCTTATGCCTCAAATCGAGGTCGCAGGAGGGAGTCAAAGGCCTAACCCCTTGATTACTTTCTTTGCATAACGGTAGATACGGCAGAAGGATTATGGGGGTGTCTTTTTCTCGTTGCATTTGGTAACCCCCAAACACCATTTTCTATCATTCCAGAAACCTTTTCCCAAGGTTTTACGAGTATGTTTTCCATAATTTGACGTTCCTTAAAGGATTTTATAAGTGCCAAAAATAGCATTAAACTTATGACTAACAACAGAACCGCCTCAATGACAAATTGTCCGCGCTGATTTAGTTTTGCTAATACTGCTCCCATCAAAAAATCCTTTTAATGAACCTAATTTCTAGTAAAGTCTTACCTTGCCATCTCCCAAGCATGATCACTTCCATCTTGGGTTTTGAATCCATGACCAGTGACAAGATGCTTTTCAACTCTCGCCGCTAACACCGGACTGTAATCCCTAAAGGCATCCCTTGGCGCCAAAAAAAAGAACTTCAGCCCAATCATAAAAAAACATACAAGTAACAACACATATTCAATGGTCATGCTATTGGATTATTTCACCCATTTGAGTCGTGGCTTTACCTGTCGCTTGATTAAATTTTTCTGTAATTGGCCCTTTAAATACGATTATCAAACCAATAATCACGACAAGCAGAAGAACGTATTCAACCATCCCCTGGCCTTTATTATTGTTTACCAAGCTTTTTTTAAAGCTGATTTTTTTAACTCTTTCAAATAAAAATTTCATTTCTTCCTCCATCTCGAATTGTAGTCTTTAGTGTCCCTTTCATTATCGTCAATATTCGGAATTTACATAAGTACATTCTTTAAGAATCTCAAAATAATTCACTTCATTTGCGGTCAAAAGTCCTAGATATTTGATAATTTCTATTTTCATTTTTAAAAAACTTTGGACCAAGGACTTGAGCTCTCGTTGAAGTTGACAATTGACTGCTGCTTTTACAACTAAATGTAATAGACTCAATAAACAGGGAGGGTAGGAAAAGTTAATGCAAAAAAAATTAGTACTCTTGTACGTGTTCTGTGTCGTCGTTTTGTTTTTAGTTAATGTTGCTGTTTCTTGAAGTTACCAAGGTTAGTTCTTAAAATTATAAATACTGGAATAATTTCTGCCCAGCTCCTCTTGGTCCATTCCATAACCAACAACGTACCGGTCATCTATAACCTTACCTATATAGTCTGGTTTGACAGGTAATTCACGTCTTGCTGGCTTATCCAGCAAACAAGCAATTTTCACAGAAGCGGGGTTTGCAGACAATAATCGGTTTTTTAAAAAGCTTAATTTCCTTCCTGAATCAATAACTTCTTCAAGAATCAAAATATGTTTGTTATCCACATTTATAGAAATATCCTTTGTGATTTTTATTCCAGAACCCTTACCACCTGAGGTTAGATAAACAAAATCTATCTGCATTGGAAAATCTAATTTTCTAACAAGATCTGCGGCAAAATGAATCGAGCCCTTTAACGGACAAATCATGACTACCTCTTTATCTCGATAATCTTCTGACAGCTTTTTTGCAAGTTTAGTTACTATCTCTTCGATTTCCTTTTGGTTTAGAAAGGGGACCATATCATCTTTAATTTGTTTCATATAAATCTCTTTTTAATTGTTTGATATATTTTCTAGCTTCAGGATTTTGAGGATCTCTGATAAGTACATTTTCCCACTGTTCTAAAGCTTCTGATGTTCTATTTGCATTGTATAATATGATTCCTAACTTAAGCCTGGCCTGATAAAATTGGGGAAATTCGCTAATGATATTCTTTAAGTCTCTTACAGCCTTTTCCATTTGTCCCTGTTGAACATAGATCTCAGAAATTCTCATTGTAATTTCAGGTTTCCTGGAAGAAAGTTTTTGGGCTTTTAATAACTGCTCTAAGGCCTCATTAAGTTTTTTATACTGAAAATATAAGTCCGCTAATTCCTCATGCTTCCCAGCAATTTTTTCATCAATATAGGGATCGGCTCTTCCTGATCTTAAATCAATTAATTTTTTAGCATCTTGAAATACCTTTTTGCCCTCATCATATCTTCCAATATCATTAAGTATAATAGAAAGCCCAACACTGGCGTCGGTGTATGATGGGTCAATTTCCAATGCTCTCTGGAAAGTCTTGATCGCTTTGTTAAATTTTCCCTGGTCATAATAGATGGTTCCTAACATTTGAAACACCTCTGGATTTTTCTGGGGCCTCTGCAGCAATTGAGCAATCAATGGTTCTGCGACCTTATAATTACCAGCGATAAATTGCTCTTTGGCCTCTTGAAAAACGGCTTCAAATTGATACTCCATCAAGGTTCCTCTACGCCCTTTAAAAAACTCAATTCTTTTGAATTTGGATATTTTTTATTTAATTGTTCTAAATACTTTTTAGACTTTTCCCGATCCCCATTTTTAAAAGAAGAAAAATAAGCACGAGCCAAAGCTTTTTCCTGTAAATTAGACTCTGGATAGGATTTTAATAAAAATTCATACCTTATTAAGGCACTATCATAAATTTTTCTTTTAAAATAAAAATCACCAACATAATCTTCTTTTTCAGCTAACTTCTTTAAAGCTTCCACTTTTTTTTCTTTAGCTTCTTTCACATGAATAGAATTGCTATGTTTCTCAATTAATTCATCAAAGGCATCAATTGCAGAATGGGCATGAGTCAAGTCTCTGTCAATGGAATCAGGTAGCTGATTAAAAAAGCTGAGCCCTATTCTAAAAATGACGTAATCAATTTGAGGGTGCTTAGGGTGAAGCTCTCTAAATGTTTGATAATTAATTTGTGCTTCAGCAAAAGATTCTTCTTTGAAATAAACATCGGCGATTGCCAATTCTGCCTTTAAAGCAAATTGTGAATACGGATACTTATTTTTTACCTCAGTGTATTTACGAATAGATTCGTCATACAACTCATCTTTTTCGTACTGTTGAGCCACCACAAAGGTGGCCTCGGCGGTGTCTGTTTTCTTTTCATCACTTGAACATGACGACAAACAAAAACTTAGACTTAACAATAGGAGGAGACCAAGGGTTTTAATATACATGGACTTTAGCATAGCTAAATTTATTAGTTATTGGCTTATAATGTCAATAGACAACTTCGTGCCCGAAAATCAAGGGTTATCCATAATGCATAACCCCCGCGATAATAAACTAAAAGTTTTTGTTATCTGTCAAATGATTGTAAAAAGCCCCATAGACAACCTTAATAGCACTGGCTAAAGGAATTGAAATAATCATTCCTAAAATACCCATCAACTGGGAACCTATCATGACCACGACAACCACAATCACCGGATGAAGATTTACAATTTTTGCAACCACGAGTGGAACAATAAAAATGGCATCTATAATTTGGGCAAGTAAGTATATAAAAAGAATCCAAAAAAGAACTGAACTGGGATCATTATTTATCCAAGCTATTAAAACTGCCGGCATGATACCTATAACGGGCCCCAGATAAGGAATCAAATTTAATATTCCGGCAAAAATAGCCAAGGTTAACGAGTATGGAAAATCCAATATGACGAGGCCGACTCCGACAACCAAACTAACGATGACAGATTCTAAAAGACGAGCCCTAATGAATCCACCCATTTGTTCAATAATTTGATGCTGCAGATACAACATAAGTTCAAAATAGGAATTTGGAACTGTTGAAATTACCTTTCGAGCAAATTCCTTTCCATCTAAAAGCATAAAAAAGGTTAGAAAGGGGGCTAAAAATAATACCGTCAATGAGTTTGACAAGGCGTTGGGAAGATCTCTAAAAAAATATTCTGCATACAGTTGCAATTTGTCTTGAATTTGCGCAGAAATTTGATTTTTTGAACTCAATGACATAATGCTTTCAAGTTTTGCTTCTAAACTTATCACTAATTTTTGTGTTCCTTCGATATATTTAGGTAGCTCTCTTCTTAATAACTCCGCTTGATTACTTAAAAGCGGTAGCAAAATCACACCTAATAATAGCAAAAGGAAAGAAAAGAAAATAAAAGGAACCAGCGTCGAAGCCAATCGACTTAAACCTTTTCTTTCTAAAAAATCAACAAAAGGCTTGAGTAAAAAAAACCCCACAAAGGCTAAAAACGTAGAAACTAACAAATTATTAACGAACAACAACCCGGCTATAAAAAAAAGAAAGGCCACTAAAAAAAAATAAATTTTAAGTTTTTGCGATTTTATTAAATGATTATTTGGTTTCACGTCTTAAAGTCCTCACCAAAGATGTCGTTTCATGAAGCCTTAAACCTAAAACTTGAGCAATTCTAAACAATATTTTAACGCCAATCTCCGGACTTTGATGAGTAATCTCTAGTAAATCAGGTTTAAAAAATCCCAAAAGCTGGGAATCTTCTTTTATAAGTGCTGAAGCTGTTCTCAATCCATGTTCTTCCACGAGGGCTAACTCACCAAAAAAATCATCTTCCTTTAAAGTGGTTATGTATTTTTCGTCATAGATAACGTCCACAGCTCCGCTAATAATGATATACATTCCAACACCTACATCACCTTGCTTGAACACCATTTCCCCTTGACTGTACTTACGAAAATGAATGATATTCTGCACTAATTTTATCTCGCTTACAGAAAGATCTTTAAACAAAATATTTTTTTTCAAGGTTTCGATAACCGTCAATTGCTTCCTGTCTTTTTTAAAAATATTTTCCCAATAATAATTAACACTCATATTTCCTACCTAATTAATATTATTTTTTCTTTTGAAACCCAACCTGTTAAAGATCCTGGATAGGTTACTTGAACCCATTCATTTTGTAGTTGTCCCACTAAAACCTCAGAACCTTCTTGTAATACAAACAACTCAGATTGCTCTTCACCAGGAGCCATTTTCACCTGGGTATTGTCACTCAAAATGATGGCCCTTGGGCTATAAGCTTCAATAATTTTTGATAAACCTAGGCCGGCTGATAGTATAAATAAGAAAAAAATAATCATGCCAACTGCGGGAAAATCAGGTGAATCTAATTCTTGCTCAACAGATTTCTTCTTCTGAGAAAAATATCTAATCCACAAATACCCAGAAAATAAAAGCGAAATAGCACCTAAAGCCAGAATAATATTAAGTGAAATTTTATTTAAAATCGAATTTCTGAAAACTTCAAAATAGGAATTTTTTTGAGCTAGAGAATTTGTTTTAAGTTGCCCTCTTATAACTTCGATAGCCTGATTTATTGGTTCAAAATCAGGATCTAAAGCATTCCCTTTTAATAAATAAACTAAGGCCTTCCCTTTTTGATTGAGTTGATAATAGGTCAAGCCAAGATTCAATAAAACAGCAACATTTCGTGGGTTTTCATCTAAAGCCTGGTTAAATTGACTTTGTGCTTCTGTGTAATTTTTGTTTTTATACTCATTCATTCCATTTTTAAAATGTACACCTGCGCTATCACCAATATTGTCACTAGCTTCAATAGTTTTAATTAGGAATAAAAAAATAATAACTAGTAATTTATATGACATAAAGACAACCTTTTTCCTTCAGAATAAAATAATACCTATTTTAAAATAATGTAAGACTTTATACTTAGTTTTTCTTCAATACTAGACTCCTTAACAAAAAAAGTGCTAGGCTGTAGAAACACAGTTTAGGGTCTATTTTTATTACCAAATGAGGATACAAATGAAATTACTTGGAGATCAACTATTACAATCAGAAAGAATAAATCAACTTATCCAAGAATTAACTGCGGAAGTTGAGAAAAATAATTCACAAATTTCTGGAATTAAATCACCCACTTCGGAAAATCTAGATTCCTATAAGAAACTGCTCGACTCTGCTGGTCAGTTTCGTGGCCGCCCTCTTCACTATCCCTATGTGGGCTCAGGAGCCGGCCGTGGACCCTATGTAGAACTTGCCGATGGCAGTGTCAAAATGGATTTAATCAATGGCATCGGAATTCATCTTTTTGGTCATGCACACCCCAGGGTGATTCATGCCTCCTTGCGTGGATCTCTTATGGATATCGTGATGCAGGGAAATCTAGAGCCCAACCGGGAATATCTTCAGCTATCCCAAAAATTAGTCGGTCTTGCTGGCAAAAAAAGTCGTCTAAAATATGTTTGGTTTGCTACCTGTGGCACCATGGCAAATGAGAATGCGCTCAAAATGGCTAGACAAAAAAATTCGCCTGCAAGAATGATTGTCTCTTTTAAAAATGCTTTTGCTGGCAGATCCACCATGATGGCAGAAGTCACTGACAATCCGGCTTATAAGCAAGGTCTTCCTGAATACCATGAAGTTCTGCGTCTTCCTTTTTATGATAAAAAAGACCCCTCCTCTTCAGAAAAAACATTGCGAGCCCTCAAAGAGCATGTCGTGCAACAAGAACAGCATGGAAATAAAATTGCCTGTTTTTCATTCGAACCCATGTTGGGTGAAGGTGGCTACATGCCTGCAAATAGAGAATTTTTTGTTCCACTTTTAGATTTTTGTAAGCAACAAAAAATCGCTATCTGGGCGGATGAAGTTCAAACTTTCGCAAGAACAGGAGAGCTTTTTGCCTTTGAGACTTTGGACATTGGTAACTATATTGATATTGTTACTATTGCCAAGACAGTTCAATTAGGCGCTACTATCTACACTGAAGAATTTAACCCTAAACCAGGTCTTATTGCAGGAACGTTTTCTGGATCCACTGTCTCCATGCATGCGGGAATGGAAATGCTAGACATGCTTGTTGGCGAAAATTATTTTGGCCCCCAAGGGCGCATTCAAGCCATACACCGCCAAGTAGTTCAAGGGCTGAATTTCCTAAATGAAAATTCTTGTAAAGGTAAAATTACTGATGCCTGTGGCATGGGATTAATGATTGCCTTTACTCCTTATGATGGAAAAAAAGAGCAAGTGGATGCCTTCCTAAAAAATCTTTTTAACAATGGAGTTATTGCTTTTTCATGTGGGAAAGATCCGATGAGGGTTCGGTTCTTAATTCCTGCCTGCATCAAGGATGAGGAAATTAAAATCGCCCTGCAAGTAGTTGAAAAAACCATTCTTCAAAGCAATAACTAATTTATGGATTTTATCCAAGCTTGCAGAGAATTTATCGCTATCGACAGTACTCCTTCCCATGGATCCTATAAAGCTGCCGATTTTGCTGCGAGGTTCTGTCAGGAACTTGGTCTTTTTGTTGAAAAACAAATTGAAAGATCAACCCATTTTGAAGAAATGAATTTAATCATTCGACCAACAGCTGAAAGGCACAGCCTTGAGTTTTTATTTCAAAATCACTTAGACACTTCTGATCCCGGGCCCTATCACGCATGGGAAAAAACGGGATTAAATCCTTTTGATGCCAGCATTGTTGATAATAAGATTTATGGTCTTGGTGCCGCAGATGTTAAACTAGATTTTTTAATTAAAGCTCAAACTCTGAGTGAATTTAAAAACATTAAATCTTTCTCTTTACCCCCGGTTTTAGTCGCCACCTTTGGTGAAGAATCGGGAATGAACGGCACTCTTAAACTCATAAGAAAAAATAAAGTGTCTCCTAAATACGCTCTTATTGGCGAGCCGACCAATTTGGAAATTGCTAGTTCTGCTAAGGGCTTTGTTGGCGTTGATATTCAAATTCCTTTTTCTGAAGAGGAAATTCAGTACCGAGCTGAGCATAACCTCAGAGAAAGCACTTCCACTCAAAGTAAAATATTTCAAGGCAAAGCGGCGCACTCTTCAACTCCACACCTGGGTGAGAGTGCCATTGTAAAAATGCTAGATTATTTGGAATTACTGCCTGACAATATTGCGATCATGGAAATTGACGGGGGTAATAATTACAATACCGTACCAAGTCATGCGTTCATGGAATTAGACCTCACTCCCATGTTGAACCCCATCAATTCTAAAATTATTCAAATATATAAAGATATCAAAAGACTCGAAGAGGAATTTTTGCAATATCAAGATCACTCCTTTACTCCCGTTTCTCCAACTTTAAACATTGGTCTTATAAGAACCTTTCATGATCATATTTTATTAAGTGGAAATTGTCGTATTTTGCCAAATATCCCTCAAAATACCTTTGAAAAATGGATGGCTTTTTTAAAAAACTCTTGCAGCAAAAATAATTGCCGATTCAATATCACTGATTATAAAAAACCATTCAAAACCAATGACTCTTCGGTATTTCTTAAGGGTGCCAGTGCCGTTTTGATGGAACTTAATTTAAACTCAACCCCTATTTCACTTTCTTCTACTAACGAGTCCAGTTTATTTAGCCGGTTAGGTATAGATTGTCTCTGTTTTGGTCCAGGTTTAAGAGATGGTAATATTCACACCCCCAATGAACATGTAAAAATAGATGATCTTGATAAAGCCACCCAATTTTATAGGAAAATGATTGAAAGGTTTTGTATATGAGTTTTATTATCCGACCGGCTCAACACGAAGATGTAAATCAACTCGTCGATTTGGCGAAACAGTTTAATTTGTTAAATCTACCTGGCGAAAAAAAAACTCTCCAAAATAAAATTGAAAAAAGCATGAAATCATTCTCGGAAAACCTTCCCAAGTCTTCTAGTGAATATTTATTTGTTCTTGAAGATACTGAAGAAAAATTAGTCGTGGGTTCTTCTTTGATCATCGCCAAACATGGAACCGATGATATTCCTCATTTTTTTTTCAAATTATTAAAAAAAAATCATTTTAGTGAAGATCTTGGGACTGGGTTTATTCATCAAGTACTCCGTTTTCAATTGGATACCGATGGCCCTACAGAAATTGGCGGTCTATTGGTAGATAAAACCTATCGCCGCAGGCCAGAAAAACTTGGAAAACAAATTAGTTTAGCTAGATTTGTCTACATGGGCCTATACCCCAATCGTTTTGAAGACCGTGTTTTATGTGAATTAACTCCGCCCTTAACTGAAGAAGGTCGCAGCGAGTTCTGGGAGGCTTTGGGTCGCAGATTCACTGGCCTTCCCTATCAAGAGGCCGATGTTTTAAGTCAAAGTCATAAAGAATTTATTCAAAGTCTTTTTCCAGAAGATGATATTTATCTTTGTTTGCTGGATTCAAAAGCCCGACTTGTCCTTGGTCGTGTAGGTCAAGCAACAAAGCCAGCACAGCATCTATTAGAAAGTATTGGGTTTGAATATTTAGATGAGGTAGATCCATTTGATGGAGGTCCTCACTATGGTTGTAAAGTGGAAGCCCTCGCCCCGATTAAACAAAGTCGAATGGTCCGTTTGACTGAGTTTAAAGATCCCAAATTTCAAGGTCGAGTTTTAGTCGGAGTTCCCGGCGATCATTTTAAAGCTGCAGTTGTTCCCTATGATTTAAGGCATGATGAGATTTCCATCCCTTCTAAGATGAAAGATCTTCTTGAAATTGAAAATGATTCAGAAATATTTGTAACCCCCTTCGAATATGAAAAGTAAAAGGAGAGCTTATGAGCTTCAAAGGTGATTTCATAAATGGGCAATTTCTTAAAATTGAAAAACCAGATGGAGAATTTAAAGATATTTCTCCGGCCGACCTAAGCGATGTTCTGATGACCGTTTCCTTTAAACACGAACATGTCGATGAAGCTTGCTTTGCTGCCAAAAAAGCCTATTCGCCTTGGGCTCACCTCAGTTTTGAACAAAGAAAAGAATATCTTTTACGCTTAAAAGAATTATTTGTGACCCATGAAGCTGAAATGGCCAAAGCCATTTCTAGAGACACGGGAAAACCTTTGTGGGATGCCACCACCGAGGCCAAAGCTCTTTATGGAAAAATTGATATCACTTTGAATTTTTCTTCCAAGCTCATACAAGAAGAAAGAATTCCCAATGCCCTCCCCCAGGTAGATGGAGTCATCCGCTATAAACCTCGGGGTGTGATGGCCGTTATAGGGCCCTTTAATTTTCCGGCTCATTTACCTAATGGACATATTATTCCTGCTCTCTATGCTGGTAACACAGTTGTTTTTAAACCTTCAGAACAAACACCTTTTGTCGGGCAACTTTATTCTGAGCTTATTGAAAAGGCTCAATTTCCACCGGGTGTTTTCAATATGGTTCAAGGTGATGGCGAGTCAGGAAGACGGTTAGTTTCCCATGAAGCTGTGGATGGAATTTTATTTACTGGATCTTACGAAGTTGGTCTCAAAATAAAACAAGAGACCATGACACACTATTGGAAAATATTAGCACTGGAAATGGGTGGAAAAAATTCAACCGTGATTTGGGATGATGCCGATATGGACAAGGCCCTGTATGAGACTCTGATCGGCGCCTACATGTCCACTGGACAAAGATGTTCTTGCACAAGTCGTATTTTTATTCATGAAAAAATAGCTGAAAATTTTGTTGAACGTTTTTACCAATCTGCGAAAAAACTAACTATTGGGCATTGGTCTGAAAACCCTTTCATGGGTCCTTTAATAAATGCTTCCGCTGTTGAAAAATACTTGCGCTTCCAGGAAATTGCGAACCGTGAAAATTGTGAATCCATGATGCGAGGTAAGGTTTTAGATTTAAAAACAAAAGGACACTACGTCACACCTAGTATTCATCTTGTGAAGAAATTTGATCCCAAATCGGTATATCAAAAAAGTGAAATTTTTGGACCTAATGTTGCTGTCTTTACCGTGAACGACTTTGACGAAACTCTTTCTCAGATTAACTCAACTGGTTATGGTCTGGTCATGGCTTTATTTACTAAAAATGAATCCCTTTACAAAAAAGCACTTTTAGAAGCTCGAGTTGGCTTATTAAACTGGAATCGTACAACCAATGGAGCTAGCTCGAAACTTCCTTTTGGCGGCATGGGTAAATCAGGAAATGACAGACCCTCGGCTCACTTTGCAATTCAATATTGCACGGTACCCGTGGCTAGCCTTGAAGACTTGACCCCCTTTGATGAAACTAAAATGGTCCCAGGATTGACATTTACAAAATGAGTCGTTTATGTTGAAACCATCTACCATCAATAAACCATTACGAGTTTTTTTCTTAGCTGTTTTTTCTTTAATTTCTTCTTTGGGAATTTTAATAGGTTTTTTATACTGGAACTTTGTTTTCAAACCAGCTTCGAAGGAAACCAAACAAGTTGTGTACGAAATCACTCCTCAAAAAACATTCAAAACAATTGCTAAAGAATTAGAAGATGCCAATTTAGTTAAAAACGCTCAATTTTTTAATATTTATGCAAAAATTATTGGTTTGCGATCCAAGATCAAAGTAGGTGAATACTCATTAAATTCAAGCATGAGACCTAAAGAAATACTGAATGTATTGGTTTCGGGGATCAGTATATTTAAGCCCCTGACCATTCCTGAAGGCTCTAATCTTTTTGAAATTGCCGAGATCTTTGAAAGAATGGGCTTAACTACAAAAGAAGAATTCATTCGACTTTGTTTTGATCAAGAATTTATCAAATCTCTGCTTGGCTATTCCGTTCCAAGTCTAGAAGGGTATTTATATCCTGAGACCTATCAAATCACAAAATACATGAATCTAAGAGATATCCTTAAGACACAAGTTAAACAATTTCAAAATGTATTTAATGATATTATGGAAAAAAATAAAATAACTTATCTAAAACCAAATGAGTTATTAATACTTGCAAGTATCATTGAAAAAGAAACTGGCAATCCATCAGAAAGAGTCCTTATCTCCTCTGTCTTTCATAACCGCCTTCGAATCAAAATGAAATTACAAACTGACCCAACTATTTTATATGGAAAATCCTTATCCAATAAAAAACTTGAAAATAATATTACTAAACAAGACCTCTTATCTGACAACAATCCCTATAATACCTACAGAATTCCGGCGCTTCCCCCTGGGCCTATTTCTAATCCCGGAAGAGCCTCTCTTATGGCGGCTATCCAACCAGCTCAAACTAATTTTTTATACTTTGTAAGTCAGAACGATGGGACCTCTAGATTTACTGAGAATCTGCGAGAACATAATTCCAATGTTGAAGAAACTCAACTCAACCCCAAAATGCGCGAAGGTAAATCCTGGCGAGATTTAAAAAAATAATCCGGATCGATATCAACAATTTTCTAAATGACCATCTTTTAAAAAAATTTTCATGTCTGCTAAAGCTGCAAAATCAGCGTCATGGGTCACATAAATTACTGTTGTTTGTCCCTCTCTGGTTGCTGATTTTAATATATTCATAACAATTTCGCCATTCGTTGAATCTAGATTCCCTGTTGGCTCGTCAGCAAAAATATATTGTGGCTCTTGAATTAAGGCTCTGGCAATAGCCACCCGCTGTTGTTCACCTCCTGAGAGCTGCCTTGGCAATCGATCCAACTTTTCTTCTATACCAAATTGAGTTAGCAAATCAATTCCTCTTTTTCTTCGTGCTATCTGCTGGCCCGTTCTTCTTGTAGGCATTAGTACATTTTCCAAAGAAGTTAATTCAGGCAACAAATAATGAAATTGAAAAATAAACCCCATTTTCAAGTTTCTGAACTCATGAACTTCTTTTTCATTCATTGTTGAGATTTCTTTTTTATCAAAAAAAACTTTTCCACTGGTTGGGTGATCCAAAGTACTCATCGAATAGAGCAAAGTTGATTTGCCCGAACCAGATCTTCCTGTAATCGAAACAAAACTGTTATCTGGTATTTTAAACGAGATCCCATGAAGAATTTCTATGGGAGGTTCACCAAAAGACTTTTTTAAATTATCTACAACGATCATTTTTATTCGCCACTTCTGACAATATCTATGGGATTTAACTTGCCAGCCGCCCGCGCCGGTAAATAGGAAGACAAAACCGATGCCCCTACGGCCATAGCAATTCCCATTAAATATAATCTTGGAGAAAAATTTACCCTCATCGTATCCATCATCCCTCCAATTTTTAAAGTACTTAAATACAAGCTCATCAAAAATCCAAAAAATAAGCCGATGATTCCACCTGAAATTCCAAGGAATAGTCCCTGAACCATAAATAAGTTTTGAATTTCCGAGGGATCAAATCCAAAACTTCTTAAAATACCAATATCTTTTCTTTTTTGATTCACCAAAATATTAAGAATATTATAAATTCCAAATGAGGCAACAACCATAATGGCAACGGTGATAAAGGTTCTAATAAAATCTTGCAAACTAAAAACGCTTAAAATACTCGCATTACTTTGGTCCCAACTTTGAACTTTTTCGTCTGTAAATGCCGCATACTCTGCTGCAAAAGTTTGCGCATCTTCCACATCAGTCAGCCGGATGGCGATATCGGTAATTTCACTTGGACGCGACAATGCATTTTGTACGTCTCTTAGATGAGCATATCCAATGCTATCATCTATATTAACAATTCCTGTTTTGTAAATTCCTGAAATCTTAAATGGAATCAAATCCGCCTTACCAACGGAAATTAAAATCGTATCGCTTAATTTAGAACCCATTTTTTTCGCCAATCCAACTCCAAGAATGACTCTGTTTCCACCACCCGTAAGAGATTGGTAATCTCCAGAAATCATATAGTTTGAAATATTGGTTACTTTGGCTTGATTTACAGGATCTACACCCTGAAGTTTTCCACTGAGACTGATGCCACCCTTGATATATAAAACCATGGCCCCAATTAAAGGAGAGTAGGCAAGAACTCTTGGGTCTCGATCCAATTTATGAAACCATCCTAAGGGATAATTAATTTTTGCGGATTCTTGCCTCCCAGAAGGTGTTGTGACCCAAAACACGTGACTTTTATCCTTGAATAAACTCACGTTTAGATCTTGCTCCGTCACCATTTTTTCTTTAGCACTGATTTTTACATAGGCATCGTTGTTAACTAGCTGATCGATAATAAAAGATTGAAATCCCGTCATGATGGCGGCAAAGGTAATAAAAGCCGTGGTACCAAGTGCCACTCCCAATAAGGTTAACAAACTTTGTTTGGGTCTGGCAAAAATGTGTCTGAACGCTAAAAAAAACATAATGATCTTATTTCCTTACCAGAATTAAATCTTCTTCTTTAATCTCACCTGAAATCTCTTCGGCCCATTCCTGATCCATAATTCCCAATTTCACCTCATGCTTTTGTTTATCCTTATTTCTAATCAAAGTGATAAATTTATTACTGATGGATTTGATGGGTATTAAAAGAGTTTTGTCTTTACTTGCAACCTCAATAGCCACATCGGCTGTCATTCCTGGTAAAATTTCCTTTGGCAATTTCTTGACTTCAATTTTTGCAATAAATTGTCCCATGGAAGGATAGAGAGTTGTCACTTGTCCTTCGATCAATTCATTTCTTAAGTTTTCAAAAGAAATTCGAGCCTTCATGCCTGTCTTAACCCTGAGACTAGCCACCTGGTCTAAATGTGATTCAATAAATACTTTTTCCAAATCTTCGACACTCACCACCGTTCTATCTGCAAACACATTTTCGCCCACATTATAGGGAATACTTAGTACGGTTCCATCAAAGGGACTGCTTACGGTCGGTCCATCTTCAAAACGCAAAAGTTTCGTTCCTTTAGATACTTTTTGTCCTTCTTGAACATACAAAGCATTCAAAGTTTTCCCGACTCCTGATTTAAAATTAAACTTATAGTAACTTTGTACAGTGCCAAGACCATAAATAACTTCTGTAATGGGTCCCATCTTAGGCTTTACAAGTTCAAATGATTTTTTATTTTGATTCCACTTAAATAAAATAAAAGCCAAAATCACCACGACCGGAATAATTAATAAATACTTTTTTTTCATCTGCGACTCCACTCACTGCTTCCCATTGTCTGCTTTCCATTTAATATCTCATTTTGACTATTTCAATTCAACACATGTCTAGACTTTAGTCATTGTCTCAATTTGAATCATCTTTAACTTATTGATTATTGGTGATTTTTTCTGTCTCAAAATGAATGTCTCTGGCACGTGTCTCGCAATGATCTCTTTTTATAAAGTTTCATCACAAAAGGAGACAACTATGAAACACTTAACAATCGCCCTTATCATGACCCTATTAACTTCTTTCTCAGCACTTGCGGCCGGCAAGAGCAGATGTCCTCTGGCTGCTAAAGGCACTCTTGCGACTAATGATGGTTCTTACACTCGGCTTGACATGAGTCGAAGTAAAAGTGCGCTAGCAACTGTAAATGCAAATACAGCTTCTGAAAAATCACAAAAGTAAACTATCGTTCTGATTTGCTTGCAAGAGGTGTTTTGGAGTGGCTTGAAAATAGATTATGAATGCTTTCTTTTGAAGACTTATAGGCATTCTCTATGGCCAACGCCCCTCCAGCAGCTGCTGCCTGAATGTGTTTAGGAATAGATGACTGATAAAACCATGTAGTTAGGGTTTTTTCCAATGTCGAATGGTTTACTTCGATTTGTAATATTCCAATGAATAAAATACTCAGTACGGCACATTTTAAAATATATAACAAATCGCTTATCATTTATTTTCCTTTCCTAAATTTGTTGTGGTACCCACAACTTTTTCTAAAGCTTTAAACAAACTGAGTTTGGTAAATGGCTTTTCAACAAACTCATCCACACCATTTTTTTTGGCATTGATAATAATTTTCTCATCGTCGATTGTTGACATACCGATAATTTTTAACTCTGGCCAAATGATTTTTGCCTCTGCCGCGACCTCAATTCCATTTTTAAAAGGCATAACAAAATCTAAAAACAAAACATCGGGAAGAATCTTTTTAACTAACTCAATGGCTTCATTGCCATTGAAAGCCGAACCAACAAACTTAAACTCATCTTCGGTTAAAAGATTTTTTATGACTTCATGAATGAAGGGAGCGTCATCGGCTATGGAGTATCTGACCATGATAATATGTTGACCTAGTTTGGAATTAAATGAAACGTTCCTGACTGATATCTAGACCTATGCTCTAGTGAATTGACCCCCCTATAATAATTAAGCAAAATAGACCTATGAACCAAACTTTATCTGAAAAAATAACTCGACCTTCAAAAATTAATAAACGACTCGAAATAAGTTTATCATTGGTTATTCTGCCTCTTTTTTTTAATTTACAAACTCTTGCGAAACCAACAAACCCGACTCACCAAAAAAATTCGACAAATATAGCTAAAATTGCGCCACCAAATAAAGAAAGAATTTATACCAGCAAGGATGACGAGGCGATTACGATAGAAAAAATTTATTTCGAAACTTTTTCAGATAATATGAATCATATTTACGCGCAAAAAGCACAGGAAAAAATTACTTCCTTATTCGCTGAAGAACCTCAATGGGAGATAGTTACAGACCCCAAACATGCAGATATTCAAGTTTCTTCCCGCCTGACGAAAAATCCAAAAACAATTTCGATAAGACTGAGCTTTTCGTTTACTAAGAAAACGGATTCTAGCAACTCAGACTTAACTTTTAGCGATTCCGTTGACTTAGAAAATGTTTTTGAAATGGAAAAAATATTGCTCAGCTATGAAAATCTTTTCTATTCCCTTAAGAAAAGAATTCCCTATCAAGGGGTTATCTTGAGTCGCTCGCAGGACCAAGTCACTCTAAGTCTAGGAAAAAAACAAGGCCTTTTAGAAAACCAAGATGTCATAGCTATTTTAATAACTAAAATTAAAAAGCACCCAAAAACTAACTTCTATATTTCAGCTGAGAAAGAAATTCTTGGAAAAATTCAAATTACGAAGGTTGACGAAGCCCTGAGTTTTGGAAAAATTCTTTATGAGCGTGCTGAAAATTCGATTCAAAAAAATACAAAAATTGAGTTTTCCAAACTGGACCTCCGGCTGACTCAAGAAAATCCAGATATGAAAAATAGACCTGACAGCCCCATCGTCATTGGAAAATCTCCCCAGCAAGAATGGCTTCCTACCGAGCCACCTCAATTTGGAAAAGTGAGTATTACTGGCGGTTTAATTCAATACACCCACAATTTGAACTTCCTATCAGCAGGCTCAAAAACAGTTGGCCAGTGGTTAACTCCAACGATAAAAGCCGCTGGCGAATTGTGGATCAATCCAGAATTTCACTTAGAACTATTTTTACGACAGTCCTCTTTCAAAGTTTCTAACCCTTTAGAAGGTTCAGAACCAGGCTCTGTCAACACAAGCCTCAGTCAATACCAAGTAAAAGCAAAATATAATTATGCTCTGGATTCTTCATTTAGATCACCCCAATTTCAAGCCTCCATTGGCATGGGACAGTTCACTGCTAGTTTTGATACAACCGCTCCCGTGTCTTTATCTTCTCATTCTTATGGTGGAATTTTACTGGGTTTTAATGGTCAATTTCCTATTTCAGAAGAAATACCCGTAGATCTTGGACTATATTTTAATTATTTCCTAACAAAAACACTCAGTGATTCTGCTGCTGCAGAATCCTCAGGAGTTCAAATAAATGATTTTGGATTGCTCTTGAGATATCTCAAATCACAAAAATTATCTTATATCTTTGATCTCAGCTTTGAATACTACGCTTCTGATTTTAACAGCAGCACCGGAACAAGAGCTGACCCTATCAATGGCGCCACCCACAGACTCATGACCACTATGGCAGGAATTGAGTATTCATTTTAACAGGTTTTTGCTGCCTTCAAAGTTTCCCATTCCTTCATATAATCTTCTAAATCCAAAGGTTTAGTAATGGTCTCGTCTGAGGGATTTATATACTCGCCTTGAACTCCATCCCAACCTTGAAATTTAATACTCCGATGGGTCCTTTCCAATGAAAAGGAAGGTACAAAATAGGCTTTGCCACCACCGTTTGGAATGTCTAATGAAAGTTGAGGCATGGCCAATCCTGATAAATGACCCCAAAGATTTCTTTGAATTGTTAATGAATCTTCAAGAGAAGTTCGAAGATGATCTGTTCCCAAGGACGGGTCACATTGAAACATGTAATAAGGCTTTACCCGAAGGTAAAGTAATCTTCGCGAAAGGGCTTGAACAATGGCTTCATGATTATTGATACCGTTGAGCAACACCATTTGATTAAATGTGGGAATCCCATGATCCACAATCATTTCCAGTTTTTCTGCTGCAATTTCTGTGAGCTCTCTTGGATGATTAAAATGAGTCATCAAATAAACAGGTTTGTAACGCCTCATGGTTTTTAGTAAGTCTTCGTCAATTCGTTGTGGACAGACCACAGGCATTCTTGAACCAATTCTTATAATTTCAACATGCTCAATTTTACGAATTTCATTCAGGATATTATCAATTATATTATTGCTTAAAGTCAGCGGATCTCCACCCGAAAGAATCACCTCTCTTATTCCTGGATGTGATTTGATATAACTTAAAGATTCTTCAAATTCTTTCGCTTTTAAAAATGAAAGCTCATTTCCAGTAAAATGTTTCCTCGTACAATAGCGACAGTAGACACTACAAAAATCGGTAACCAAAAATAGAACTCTATCCGAATACCTGTGAATCAATCTTGGAGTTTTTAAATTTACTTTTTCCCCCAACGGATCCAACATTTCTTGGTACTCTGATTTGAGCTCCTGCAATGAGGGCATTAAAATCTTTCGAATGGGATCTGATTCCACATCTTTACAAAGACTCGCATAATAGGGTGTTGTCCTTATATTAAATACAGCCTCCGAGTTTTTAAATGCCTGTTCCTCGGAATCAGAAAGTTTAAAGTATTTTTTAAAGTCCAAAATATTCTTAATCGAATTCTGCATTTGCCAATTGTAACTATTCCATAATGATTCTGTGATCTGGTAATCATTAATAAGAAACGATGGGATCTGGGGATTTTTTTGAAAGCTTATTTTTGGCATTATCAGAAGATAAGTAAAGTTATTTTTTACTAGAGTCAAGTCATTGAAAATTCGAAATAATTTTAAAAATCTTATTTTGATATACTACAAGTTAAACACTTTCTCATTTTGATACGCTTTTAATAGATTTGTATTTTCATATTAAATTCCAACAGGATAAGCCTTTCAAGGGCCATATTCAATGAGACCACTTTGTTGTCACTGGCTTTGCATTTTTATAGGAATGTACAGCTAATTTTTTATTAGCAGCAAAGTTTACAACTTTTTTGGAGGCTCTATGAACTCAGTTTTACACAACTATAAAAAATGGCTACTTTATGGTTCCCTACTATCAACACTTGGATTTACCATCTCAGGCACCAACCCCAGAACCGAAGGCCAAATTTCCCTCTCCGCAGAGTCTCCACCTGCTGCAGCTGCTGCACCCGATAAGGCACCCGATAAGGCACCCGATAAGGCACCCGATAAGGCACCTGAAAGAGCAGCGCCAGCCGTAAAAACAATAACCCCACCAACAGCTGCTTCTGCTTCTACTTCACCTTCACCTACACCAACGCCAGCAATTGCTCCTCCTTCAACTAATGCAGCCTCAAAAGATCAAAACAAGGAGCAAACGATTAATGCATCAAATGGAAAAAAAGAAATACGCTATAAAACTTTACAACGTGATATTTTAAAAAATAGATATGACATTAGAATTTTAGAAGATGAAACTAATGGATCATTTGCAATATATAGACCGGTAGACACAGAAGGAAAAACTTGTGAGGGTTGTGAGAAAACTTATAGCACTATACCACTTGACTCACAAACTAAAGGCAATATTGATGCTATCGTTAATAGTATTGAACAAGATCTAATCACGCGAAAAAAAATTGAATCCACCAAAACAACAACAAATGAAGAACCGCTTAAGAAAAAAGCTGCTGATGGTGCTGACGATGTTGTTGAAGAAGACACAAGTGCTAGTGATAGACTTTTAGAATCTATTAATACAGCTTGTGATAAAAGCGATAAAGAAGCTGCAAGGCAAATAGAATGTAAAGTAAACAAGTACATTGCCTTGCTGAATCGACGCTTAGATAAATCCAAGGACAAAAATAAAGTTGTCATTGATGACGATAAGGCCCTCGATTTTTTTAATGATAACATCAAAGAAGGGCTAAAGGATATGCTAACTCATAAATTTGTAATGCCCATGGTTTATAACAATGATGTCTATGATAGATATTCTATGAATATGGAATTTAACGAGGAAAAAGTTGCCGCCAAAAAAGAACAAGAGAAAGCAATCAGCTTGATTAAAAAACTGATGAAGGAATTAGGTTCTAAGTACAAAAATGTCAGAAAAGAAATTGCGGAGCTACATAAAGATGCAACAAGGGAACAAGCAAAAGACGCTCTGTTAAATTATACACAATTAAAACTTGCTGAAAAAAATAAGGACAAATTAGGCATAGCTTCAAACTATGGAAGCTTTGCAATGAACGATGAGTTCTTAAGATCCTTAGACCAGAATCTTTTTTCCGATCTAAGTTCGGGAATTAATGACTCTCGACGATTGAAATTACTTGATAATGGCTCCTATGACGAGATCATGAGACTATTAAATAATTCTCACTCTGGACTTTGTCTTTCCTACTCAAGAGCCATTGGACAAAATTCTGATAGTTGCGGATCCCTACAAGGTGCCAGTCTTTCAGATTTTTCAGTATCCGACATCGTTGAGGCTCTTACCAATAGTAAGAGAAATCAACGCGGCAACGTTAGCGGATCCCCTGCTGCCATACAGTCAGCCCCTGTTAGCAACGGTCGAGGTTCACCCCGAGGTCAGTGATTACTCTAGGGGGTAATCACTATACCCCTTTTCACCTGGAGTATAAAAAGTGTTATGATCTGCAGGTGTAAGTGGTAAATGTTTTTTCATTTTGGTCACAAGTTTGGGATTCGAAATGAACGGTCTTCCGAAGGCAAATAGGTCACCTTTTTTTTCAGATAAATCGTGTTCAGCTTTTTTAACGTCATATCCACCAGACAGAATCACAACTCCATTAAAGTTTTTTCTAATTTTAATTTTTACACTCGGCCTGACTTCAGGTGCACCCATTGAGGAATGATCGACAATGTGAACATAAAGAATTCCAATTTTTTGTAAATCGATGGCTAATTTTTCATAAAGATCTTCCATATGAGAATCTGCCACCATACCATTAAACACGCCATAGGGAGACATTCTAAAGCCCACTTTTCCTGGGCCAATTTTCTTACTGACAGCTTGAGTGACCTCTACCGCAAAGCGAAGTCTGTTTTCAATGCTGCCTCCCCATCGATCTTGACGGTGATTGCTAGCGGTATTTAAAAACTGATCTACCAAGTATCCATTTGCTCCATGAATCTCGACCCCATCAAAACCCGCTTGCATCGCGAGATCTGCGGAATGAGCGTACTCTTCAATAATGCTCAGTATTTCATTTTCGGTCATTTCTTCAGGAACAGGAAAATCCTGTAAACCATTTTGATCGGTCCAAATTTTTTCCCCTCTAATGGCATTAGGTGAAGGTGCAATTATTTCTAAGCCCGACATCATGTTGTCGGGATGAGCGGCTCGTCCACAATGCATCAATTGGACAAAAATTTTGGAGCCAGCATGATGAACTGCTTCAGTGACTTTCTTCCATGCTTTGGCTTGCTCGCTGGTAAATAATCCCGGAATTCGCGCGTAGCCTAGACCATTATCCGATGGAGAAGTTCCTTCGGTAATTATTAATCCCGCTTCTGCTCTTTGTGCATAATAAGTCGCAACCATATCGCTAGGAATATTGTCGACACAGCGATTCCGAGTCATTGGTGCCATCACGATATGATTATTTAATAACATATTTCCTAGTTTGAAATTTGAAAATAAATGGTTCGACATGAAAATCTCCTTGTATTTTTAGATTTGAAGTTATTAGAACTGAATGGCAATCTTTGAAGTTAAACCGTAAGTGAAACTACTATCAGCTCCAGGAATTGAATTTGGTTTAAACGCACTTCCGGGAAATAAAAATCCCATCTGATTCACCCACTGGACTTTTTCCCTGGCCTTATAAACAAACTCAAGATCCCACTCAAAACCAAGATCTTTAGAGGCTCCATTATTTGCTAAAGGACTTGTCACTAATTGGGCCCAAGTAAGGTACTGATTAAAATCAAGTTTTTCATTCCATCGGTATTTCAACACCGGTGACACGTAAAATGCGTTTGAGATGGCTTCATCATCTAAAGTATTTCCTGCATGAAGTCCGCTAGCAACCGTCACATTTTTATTGGCTCCCGTTCTGAGGACATCATACAAACCCAGACGATGATTAAAGAGCAGAAAGGCAACATCATAATTTTTATCAAAGAAAAAGCCTTCGAAATCATTAGTTTCTGGATTATCACCGCTAGCGATACCTGCCTTTAACAAGTAACTCCAATTTGAACCTGTCTTAAAATTCCACTCCGAAGCAATTCCATAGCCATTCACTTTGACACTTTGGCCACCTTTTAAAGCACCAATTTCTCCTGATAAAAATCCTGCTTCTAAGCGAAACCCAAAGGAATCCCAATCTCTTCCTAAAATAAAATTAGTTCTTTGAACATTGAGATCACCACTTCTGGAATCTCCAACGGCACCTGGATTCACGGACAAGTCTACAGGAACATCATTGGCTGTAACAGACGCTTTTCTTCTTTCTAACATGACACCAATTAAACTTCCTGAATCCTTATTTTCATATTGAACTAAAAAACCTTCATCTTGGGTCATGCTGCCTTGCTGGTACCCGTCCTCAGAATGACGAGCAAAGAAAGGCATCAGAGTTAAATTATTTATCAGAAATTTATAGGCAATTTGATCACGATTATTATTCCAATGATCAAACAAGCCATCCCCCAAAGAGTAATTCATTCCAATTCCAAAATAAAATGGAGCTCTTCCAATAATAAAAGAAGCATTCTCCTGTGAAATGTTTAAATATAATTGACTTACCTTTACTGGCATACTGTCTGCCGAGTGCCCAAAAGCACTTGACTTTGATGGGCTTGAAGTTTTGTCTTCACTTCTTCCCCATTGCGACCCCAAATAAGAATTATAATTGCTGTCAACATTTGAAAAAATTTCGAATCTAGAAACAATTTTAATACCGTCCGAAGCTTCAATTCTTGGTGCCAAATACAGGTAATTTAAACCATATGATTTTTTTAAAGAAGGATTTGTAAGGCTAGGTTTATCTATTTCAACGAATTCAAATCTATATCCACCCTTCCAATCTAAATTATTGGCAGCACTCAAAATAGAGGTTGTAAGAGTTAATAGAAAAATAAAAGAATTAAATTTTTTAATCAAAGGACACCTCTATATTTAATTATTAACAATACCAAGTACATCAGATTCTCTCAAAAAAATGACCGTTTCGCCTTGATACTCAATCTTGCTTCCAGAAAATTGAGAAAAAATGACTTGATCACCTTTCTTAACATCCAATGGACGGATCTTACCTTTTTTGTCTAAATGACCTCTGCCAACGGCGGCCACAACACCTTTCATATTTCCAGACACATCTGTTACCGTATCAGGAATATACAAACCACCAGGAGTCATTTTTTCACCTTCAGAAATCATTACTAAAAGACGATCGTCCAAAGGTGTTACCCAATTTTGAAAATCAATTTTACTCATAACTTTCTTAGCGGGCATCAAGGAAACTTTGATTTTTGTTGTAGGCATAGTTTTAGACATAACCTTAGATATAGTTTTGGACATAGCTTTAGGCATTGCCTTTGGAGCCACTTTAACTTTAGTTTTAACCTGAGGCGCCACCTTAGATTTACCTTTAATTATAGTCGCCACCTTACCTTTTGCTAATTTACCCTTTGTTAGTACTTTAGGCTTAGCGTTAGACTTTGTCTTAGCTTTAAGCTTAGGCTTGGATTTTGGTTTGGATTTAGACTTGGATTTAATCATAACTTTAGTTTTATTTTTCTTGGCCATGTTTTCTTCTTTCCTCTTCATAATATTTTTTAAACATAATTTCCCATTCAGGGGACCCTTCGATAACTCCTCTTTTTAAGGAAGCTACCTTGGCCTTTGCTTTTGTTTCTATTTCTAAATCTTCTTTTACAAATTCCTGTATTGCTTTTTTAGCCAATCGTAATGCTTGATCTTCATCGGTATAATCAACTAAGTCATCGTTCCAAACTGAATCCGTTAAAAGATGGGCCCAATGGGATTGCCGCTCTTCTGACAAAATCATAGAATCACCTTTTTTTCTTTTGCTAATTTTTGTTTTAACATGGGATACATTTTAAATCTTTGAAATTGCCCCGAATTACTTCTCTCTAAATCATCTAACATTTTATTCACTTCTTTTTCTAAATCGAGTTCTTTTTGATAATCAGTTCGAAGAGCTTCAACGAGTCGAGAGTATACTTTTTTTTCATCGACTTTAAATTGAACTATATTCTGATCTTTCCAAGACTTTAGAACCTTATTAACAATGACTTCTAAATGCTGATTTGATATTTTCATATGAGCCCTATGTTTAGAAACCGATTAAAGACCATTTTGTTAGCTTTTACAATCACTCTGACGCTGTCAATCATGCTGACAGCTCAGGTTTTCACACATTATGAATCGGAGCTTGAGAAAAGACTCGAATCCAAAAAGTTTATTCACCCCACAGAATTTTTCGCAGCACCCTTACAATTTAGAGTGGGAACCTTTTTAAATTTTCCTCAAACTATTGATAAGTTTACCAAGTTAAATTTTCGCCCTAGATCTTTAGGACAACGCTTGCTTTCAGGAGATTATCTTTACAGCGAAAAGAAAAATTGCGAGACCCTTTTAGGATCTTCAAACTTAGATTATGCTTACTGTTTCGGTTTTGTAAACAAATCAGTCGCGACAGAAAACTCAGACAAAGAAATCAATTGGCTTTTCTTAGATAATTCTTATTTAATCATGAGCATCACCAAGGGCTCTCCACCCATCAACAAAGACTCTATTGAACTAGAGCCCGAGCTTTTAGCACAATATTTAAACACTGAGCCCATCATGCAAGAAGAATTGTCACTCAACGAGATTCCAACCTACTGCCCAAATGCCATCATGGCCATTGAAGATGTCCATTTCTTAACTCATACGGGGTTTAGCTTAACTGGAACGCTCCGAGGATTAATCCTTCCGCTGCTCAAGGGCAAAAAACCTCAAGGTGGCAGCACGATCACTCAACAATTAGTTAAAAATTATTTTCTTTCCAACGAACGCTCTATCAAAAGAAAAGCCCAAGAACTTGTTCTTTCTGTATTAATTGAAAAAAAATTTAGCAAGGATCAGATTCTTGAAACCTATATGAATATCATCTACATGGGCCAAAATGGTCCTTTCCAATTGATTGGTCTTGGTGCTGCTAGTAGGTTTTATTTTCAAAAGAAGTTAAGCGATGCCAACCTTGCTGAGTGTGCCTTGCTTGCGGCTATCCTTAATGGTCCAGGCGTCTACAACCCATTTTCTAAAAGCGAAAAAGCATTAACAAGAAGAAATCTAGTTTTATCAAAAATGAAAGGGCTAGACCTTATTTCAGAACTGGAATTCGAAGAAGCAAAAAAAATCCCGCTTCCAAATAAAAAACCAAATCTCGCTTCTGAAACAGCTCCTTACTATATTGATGCTGTACGAAAACAGATGAATGAATTAAATCTCCCCCTTGAGGGCAGCAAAATTTTTACCGGATTAAATCTGGAGCTTCAACAAGGGGCTCAGGAATCGTTAACAAAACATCTTGAAAAATTAGAAAAAGATAATAAAAAAATTTCAGATATAAAAACCAAAGGAAAATCCTTAGAAGGGGTTGTCTTATCTGCTGATAATTTCGACGGATTAATCTCTGTAGCTGTTGGCGGACGCAACTTTAGAATGACTCAATTCAACCGTGCTATAGATAGTCATCGACAAGTTGGTTCTATCTTCAAACCACTGGTATACCTGACTGCGCTCAACAAAAAAAGCCTTACAGGTGAAAATTATCACTCGCTATCACTTATCTCTGATGAAAAATTTGAGGTTAAGTATGAAAATCAAAAATGGTCGCCAGAGAATTATTCCAAAAACTTTTTTGGACCCGTTCCCATTTATTTTGCCTTAAAAAATTCGCTGAATGCGGCCACTGCGAAGTTAGGAATTGAAATTGGTTTATCAGAAGTCATTGAGACAGCAAAAGCTTTAGGAGCCAAATCAGAACTAAAAAATCTGCCCTCTTTAACCCTTGGGGCTTTTGAAATGTATCCAACTGAAGTTCTACAAATTTATTCAAACATTGCTAATTTAGGAAATTCACAAAAACTGAGCTTTATTTCTAAAGTTTTAGATTCGCAAAATAAAATACTTTTTGAGCATGCCATTAATCATCAGCAGATTTTTGACCAAGTGAGCTTATCTGTTTTAGTTAGTATTTTAAAACAAACAACAAGGACTGGTTCTGCAAAACAAATCTCTGCGATGCATTTTGATTATCCTGTTGCTGGAAAAACAGGGACAACCAGCGACTTTAAAGATGCTTGGTTTGCTGGTTTTACACCCTTCATGACATCGATAGTATGGGTAGGTTATGATCAAAACTTAGTGTCTGGCTTAACTGGCGCCAGTGGAGCGGTCCCCGTTTGGCTTCAATACATGCAATTGGCATCCAACAAGTTTTCAAAAAATGATTTTTCATTTCCAATGGATAAATTACAAAAAGTTATTATCAACTCAGAATTAATTGAAAAAGCCAAAATTAATAAAGATCTCGATCCCTCTATAGAGTCTTTTGAATTACTTTTCGATAAAAACAAGCTTCCCTCTTTTATAGAAAAACCTTAAATCTCTCCCCTGAATTCGCATTTATAAGAACTCCGACCTTTTGATAACCAGAAAGGTCCAAAACTAAAAAACCCCCACAAGTTAATCCTGTGAGGGCTTTTCTAAATCTGGATAACAGACGATAAAATACCTAAAAAGATATTACATCATATCGCCCATACCACCCATTCCTCCCATGCCGCCCATTCCAGCGCCGCCACCAGCAGACATTTTATCTTCTTTTTTAGGAGCTTCAGCAATCATTGTCTCTGTTGTTAGCATTAAAGAAGCTACAGAAGCAGCGTTCTCTAAAGCACATCTTACAACTTTAACTGGGTCAATAACTCCGTCTTTTATAAGATCCGTGTACTCATCAGAATAAGCATTGTATCCCCAAGCCGTTGATTTATTAGAAATCACTCTATCTAGGACAATAGCTCCGTCAAGACCAGCATTGTGAGCAATTTGTCGTAAAGGCTCTTCACAAGCGCGCTTAATGATAGCAGCACCCCAAGACTCATCTTCACTGTACTTAGATTTATCAACTTTTAAAGAAGCTCTTACTAAGGCTGTTCCACCACCAGCAACAATACCTTCTTCAACAGCAGCTCGAGTCGCATTCAAAGCGTCTTCAACACGTGCTTTTTTCTCTTTCATTTCAACTTCAGTAGGTGCGCCAACATGAATCACAGCCACACCACCAGAAAGCTTAGCTAATCTTTCTTTTAGTTTTTCTTTATCGTAGTCAGAAGTTGTCTCTTCAATCTGAGCTTTGATTTGAGTCACTCGTGCTTGAATTTCTGCTTTCTTACCGCTTCCATCGATAATTGTTGTGTTGTCTTTATCCACAACAACTCGCTTAGCAATACCCAAATCAGCAACCGTAGCCTGCTCAAGTTTTCTTCCCATATCCTCAGAAACAACTGTGGCACCAGTAAGAACAGCAATATCTTCTAGCATCGCTTTTCTTCTATCGCCAAAACCAGGAGCTTTAACAGCACATACATGTAAAGTTCCTCTTAATTTATTAACAACTAAGGTTGCTAAAGCTTCACCATCAACATCTTCAGCAATGATTAGAAATTGTCTTCCTTGTTTTGCAACTCCTTCAAGTAAAGGAATCATATCTTTCATTGATGAGATTTTTTTGTCATAAACAAGAACGTAAGTATTTTCTAAAACCGCTTCCATTCTCTCTGAGTTAGTTACGAAATAAGGAGACAAGTAGCCTCTATCAAATTGCATACCTTCAACAACACTAACTTCCGTTTTTGCTGTCTTTGATTCTTCAATAGTGATAACACCTTCTTTTCCAACTTTATCCATAGCATCTGCCAGCATCGTACCTATTTCTTTATCGTTGTTCGCAGAAATAGAACCAACTTGAGCCACTTCATTAGAACCTTTAACTGGTTTAGACATCGCTTTTAATTCAGTAACAATAGTAGCCACTGCTTTATCAATACCACGTTTAACTGCCATTGGATTATGTCCAGCAGTTACGATTTTTGCCCCTTCTCTGTAAATAGCTTGAGCCAATACCGTTGCTGTCGTGGTTCCATCACCTGCTTCATCGTTAGTCTTAGAAGCAACTTCCTTAACCATTTGAGCGCCCATATTTTCGAATTTATTTTCTAATTCGATTTCTTTAGCAACAGTGACACCATCTTTTGTGATCAAGGGTGATCCAAAAGATTTTTCAATAACAACATTTCTTCCTTTTGGGCCAAGGGTGACTCTTACTGCATTTGCAAGGGTATTAACTCCCTTTAAGATAAGATGTCTTGCATCTTCTGAAAAACGTAATTCTTTACTCATTTTTTTCTCCTCATTATTTTGAAATAATTTATATTTTTTATTTTATATTTTAAACTTTGATCTCTATTTGGATCGGATTTCAATTTAGAACTGATCCCTATTTAAATCTCTATTTTATTTTTTAACAGAAACAGAACTTTAATTGGTATTTTTATCAAAAAACCTCTTTTATTAAAGAGTCTTAGTTAAAAACTCCAAGAACGTCTTCTTCTCTCATCATTAAATATTCATTTCCATCTAGCTTTAACTCTGTTCCAGAATATTTACTGAACAAAACCTTATCACCCGTCTTTACTTCAAGTGGTAAAACTTTACCATCTTCAGTAACTCGGCCTTTTCCTGTAGCAATAATTTCACCTTTTTGTGGTTTTTCTTTTGCTGTGTCAGGGATAAATAACCCACCAGCCGTTTTTTCTTCTTCTGCCATACGACGTACTAAAATTCTGTCGTGCAATGGACGAACGCCAATTTCTTGTTTTGCCATAAAATGCCTCCTATATTAATTTTAAAGATAAATGAACGCGACAGGAGTTAATATGAATGGAGGTTTAATCATGTCAAGGTAAAGGCTCTAAAGTTTTGCATCAAAACTAACTGATGGCTAATGACTTATTGCGTTGCTTTTTATCTAATTCTACCTGCATAATCTTCACCATAGGCCGAAGGACCGGTTATCCCATTTGATTGAGTACCTGAAAAAGAATCAGCAAAGGCATTGATTAATTCCGTAACTTCTTCAGTATTCATTTTTTCTGCAGCCCCCTTATAAGCTTCTTTTTTATTTTCCAATTTGGTTAAATAAATAGCAAAATAATCCTGAACTGTGAGTTGCTGAGCCACCTCTAGTGAAAATAAATCATTCTTTAATTTAGCCTCTAGCTTTTCGATTTCAAGATCTAAACCTGAACTAGATTCCGCCTTTTGTAAATTTTGAAGATTTTGTATATTCAATTTTTTACTATTAATTTGAGTAATTTGAGCTCTGGTTAACGCTACTTTGCTTTTAGCTCTTTGAATCTTCTCTTGTCTCCACTCTTTATAGCTTTGCACATAGCTTTGTGACATTTTTCCACTTGAATTTCCACTTGAATTTCCATTTGAAAAAAGGTTTTTCTCTTGAATTTGTGGTTTTTGAATTTTTTTACCTGGCAATATGACATTATTATTCAGATTGCTTGATTTCGAACTGCCAAACTTCAAACCTTCAGAATTTAAACTGACTTTAATCTCTTTTGAAAAATCAGATGCCACTGACGGTAGGGCAGCCAATAACCATATTTCTATGCTGATGACGAGTAAAACTGTTAAATTAAATGACATTTTTTTACACACGAACAACTCCGTAACAAAGGAGTAACAAAATGAATGCCACACCTAAGAAAGAATTTAACTAAATCTTATCTTTTTATTTTCTTTTAATCACTTTTTTGATGGCCCAAAATGAGCCTGGCTGACTTTTTCTTGACTCTGAAAAAAAATCAAGAAATCCAAGGGGAAATTGTTTTTTCTCGGGCCCTTCGTGCTCCGAAATTTCTACCTAAGAGAGCATATAACTTTATGATTTACAAAATTTAAAGTCTTTGCTTAACTGGCTGCACATGTCTAAATCCTTCACTATTTTTGCCTATAACGATTATAAAAAGTTTTTCAATGCTTGGGTTGAGCTCAAACCTAAAAATGGTTACGGAGAATATCGCAAGGTCTCGCAAGCTCTCAATCTTTCTACAACCATGATCAGCCAAGTATTTAAGTCTGACAAACATCTAAGCATGGAAATGGCGGCAGATCTGTGTGACTACCTAGGCCTTACTGATGATGAAACTGATTTTTTTTTGCTTTTGGTTGAATATCAAAAGGCAGGAAGCTTTAAGCTAAAAACTAAACTTGAAAGACAAATTAAGAAATCTCAGGAAAAATCTGCAAAATTGGAAAGTAAAGTAAAAAAAGATATTGAATTGTCCGATGGAGATAAGGTGATTTACTATTCAAGTTGGCTTTTTCAAGCTGTTCGACTCTTATCTGATATTGATGGCTTTGGCGATGCTGATGATATCGCACTTCGTTTGAATTTACCAAAAAATCAAATTCAAAAAGTGATCCACTTTCTTTTAGAAACAAATCTTTGCAAGCGCGAAAAAGGGCTGCTAAAGATGGGCCCAGCCATTACTCATATCAATTCTAAATCGCCCATGGTATCTAGACATCATTTAAATTGGCGCCTTCGAGGTCATCAGCAAATGACTTTCAATGATGAAAAAAATTTCTTTGCCACAGTTCCAATGGTTTTATCCGTGGAGCTCGCAGAAAAGTTAAGGCAAGAGTTGCCGCAATTCATTCAAAATATAACCTCGGAAATAGTTTCGTCAAAATCAGAAGTGGTTCGTTGCTTAAATATTGATTTTTTCGAGTACTAAGATCTTAAGCAATTTAATATTCTCTGAATTTCACAGATCGAAACCAGTCTTGTAAATCTTGCCAATTAGTTTTATCAATAAATTTATACAAATTTGAGGTGAGTGTTCGTATATTATTATAATCATTGCCACTAAGTTTAAATTTGGCCGGATTAACAAAATAGGTGACATAAACACGGTAACATTCTTTTTTAGCATCAGAATATTCCGTTGATTCCTTAAAATCATTTTTGATAAAAATTCTCTTTGATTGAGCTAAACAACGCTCTAAGCCTTCATGATGTTCGAGCCACTTCACCCCCATCAATATTTCATGAGTAATTAAAAAACCTTGTTGAAAACTATCCAAGGTTTTCCAAATTGGTTTAGAAATATATATCAAATCTGGAAAATGATATGCTGCCTGTTGAGTTTCAATTTCAAAACCAATACCGATTTTGAACGGATCTAAAGTTTTTAACGGAACAGGAATCAAATACCATTTTCTGGCTTCTACAATATGATAAAAATCAGCAGCAAGTTCTGGAAACTTATTTTTAAGAACTTCCAAAATCGGTAACACCTTTTCTTTATAGGCTGGCTCCTCTGAAATCATGATTCGATAATCTTCAACTAACTTACCATTTACCAAATTGCCCCCGCCAAGATCAACACCACCAGCGCTTCCACCACCAGAGGAATTGGTCTCAGTTTTAGTTTCAGGAGTTTTAATTACCTCTTGTGTCGTTTCTTTTTTCCCGCCACATGAAGTTAAAACGGCTGTCAATGACAATGATAAAACAAGAAATCTATATTTCTTCATTTCATCACCATTGTTTGGATGTCTAGATCTTTTAAATAAATGACTGTTTCTTTTAATGTGTCCTTATGAATCAATTTTGATAGAATAATTCTATTCGCCTCTATATCATAAATCCCGTTTTCATTATGATAAGACTCGATAATTTTGTTTTTATCATTCTTGATATCTATAGTAATATTTCTTAACAACATATTTGGACTTATTGATCCACTTTGGGCTTTGTCCGCTGTTATCTGAATACATTTTTTCTTGCTATTTACACAAGTTGATAGTTCAAATTTATCAATTTGTGATTGCACTTCACTCCGTGCCATTATCCCTATGGTTAGACCTAAGATGAAAATCTTATTTTTCATATATTCATCCCTAATGACTTCTAGATAATGATTTACATTCTTGGAAGGAGACAAAATCTTCCCCATTCTGATCAACGAAAAACCCACCAAAAGTTTTATCCAATAGGCCTTCCCCTTCTCCACATTCATTAAATCTAGCAGGACCTAGGGCTTTAAGATCTTTTACAGGCTTTCTAAACCAAGAAAATACATCTACACGAACCACTTCCTTTTCAACAGGAGATGATGATCCTTTTGCGTTCCCGTTTTTTACTAATTTCATACTCGTAACGCCCTTAAGAGCTTGATCAAACAAATCTAATTTATTATCGGTATTGTTTACGCAAATTCCATCTACGACTAAATAGCCAGGACGTTGTCTTGTTTGACCATCTCCCTTAGGGCATAGTTGGTCTTTATATTTAATTGCATATCTAAAAGCCTCTGCCAAGTCAGCACCAATAGATAAAGTTTCACCCATTAAATGGCGATCTCTTAAAGTGTATATGTTTGGAGCCACCTTCAATAAATACTTATATTTTTGTTCTGTTGTCAGGCTGTCTTTAGGATCAAATTTATAAAGTTGATCTAAACCATCATAATTATAGGCAGTATAAATATTATAAAACAAAACTTGCCCAGCAACCATTTGTCTTAAAGCCATCAGATCAGGGGGAGCTAGTTTCTTTTGAAAAACATTATCGTAATTGCAAATGGCTTTACCTTCTTTTTCATCAATGTACTGACAAGAGTGCTTCGCTTCAATGCCCGAGTTTATAGCCAACCAAAATGGATCCAAATTCAAAGTTAACGACTTATCATAATTTTTGATTAACCATTTTCGAAAGTTATTCCAATTTGTTTGCTGGTCGGATAAAAAATTTTGAACATCAGCTAGCGTTTCAATGTCCTCTTTGCCATCCAATAGAAATTTTCTTAACGGGACACTTGGCAACTCGCTGATTATTTTTTCTAAATTCTTAATTTTTCCATGATTTCGAACTAAGGGTTTGATTCGTGTCAGAATACCTTTCATTACTGTGTAATTTTTTAAAAATCCTTCGGTATAAAACTGTGCCTTCAAATTATCTGGATTTTTCAATAAGGCCATTTTGAATGCCTTCTCTGCCAATGGTACTGTATGAATTACCATTAACTGTTCACCGGCATCGGCAAGCTCGTCGTCATTCATGGACTCATCTATTTTTATTAACCTTTCAGAACTGGGATTATCTATTTTTTTTTCAATAATTTTTTCTGTGATTTTTTCATTCTGTTGACAAGCACTTAAATTGAAAAGCAATCCGATGAGTGCAAAAATTGAAAAATATAGTTTTAGTTTTTTAGCCATATTAACCTCTTAATTATTCTTAATTAAACTTAATATATTCAAAAAACATATATTAAAATAGAATCATTTTGTAAATAGTAAACTATAAAGTTAACAAATAAGTAAACTATACAGGGGGACAGCAGTTTCTTCTTTACACCTTTGTCTGGGAAAGGTGCATATAAGGTTTATAGGCTCGTCCTATATTGAGACTTTAGTACATTTTACTTAAGTCGAACTCCCTTAGACCGATATCTCATTTGGGAGGCCCTATATGAAATTTAATAATATTATCTTCGCAACAATGCTTCTTTTCACTTTTGCCTTTGCAAATCTTGCAGAAGCAAAGAAGTCCAACGGTAGTCATTCTTCAGCGTCTAAAAAAATGAAAAAAAAGCATAAAAAAAAGAATAAGAAAAAAGTTGTAAATAATAGTTCAAGTAAGAAAAAACGTGATGTTGCCAGCGTCAAAAAAGGTAATAAGAAAGCTAAAAATAAAAAAAACAAAGGGTGAGTTCACCCTTTGTTTAGTTTTCTAATCCTTTAGAAAATTTAATAATTATAAAGAAACAACACTTACAATTTTATAGCCCTATTTCTATTGTCCGAAAAAACCGGTCCACTGTGGAGCCCCAATTGTCGCAAAGGAAAGCAACTTATACTCTTTAACGATTTCTTGCCCTACTGGCTTAGTTTGAGGATTGTTTTGCGCGATCATACCTGCCAATGAATACAAAGTCATTCCGTGGGCGCCGCGAGTGGCTCTGGTGTATGCATCTGCTATCAAGGGGCTCGTAACTGGAAATTGATTGTGATAAATAATTGGATCTTTTCCATCTCTAAGATAAGTAGACAAGGCTTCCTGTGAGGCGATTTCCTTGTTTCCAAATCTAAGATTTTTCTTAGCCACTACAAAATATTGTCTTGGTTTTCCATTGGGAAATACAAATTGATAATCACCTAGCGCATTCGGAGCCAATACGCCATGGAGCCAGTTTCCTGAAACATTATAACGGTAATACACATCTGACGGGCTCGTTCTAGATACCATATTTAAAGACGCTGCCGCTTCATTATTTTGAACCAAACCTCTTTGAATTCCTTCAGCTGGATAACCGTAACTTTGAATCACTTGATCAATTGCTGAAACGGTATTTGTATCTTTCAAAGCCGCTTTTTTTGCGCTTGAAAGACCTGTGATCAAGTCAAAACTCGAACTTCCAAAAGCCTTCTTAATTTGATTTTTTAAAGCAGATCCGTTCATAACCATGGAGGTTTGGTTAAATAAACCAGTAAATTGAGCCACTTTACTTAAATCAATAGCTGCATAATTAATAGAATCATTTTCATTCTGGTAATTTAAAGCATATTGATAAACCATAATTTCAGCCAGTTCCCTTGCTTCCATTGTTGGTTTCGCAACTAAAGGCTGTAGAAAAGAAGTGTAGTTCTCACCTTCTCCTGGTTCTAAAAATTGTGAGCCCACTAAAAATTTAGCGACATCCTTAACTTCATAGGCCACTTCAAGAGTCGACATTAAACAAGCATCAAAATTTAAAATATCAATCAAGGGAACTGGAGATCTTGAAATCCCTCTTTGTTGAGCTACGGCAACGTTCATAGCCTCAAGGCCTTTTCTGAGCATTGGCATATTTAAATAAGTTCTGGGATTATCGTCATAAGAAACACCCTGCCAGCCATTTCCATGATTCCAAATAATGACAGCATATTTTTTAGCTGGAAAATTCTTAACCCCCCAAACCAAAAAATCTGCTAAAGTTTGTGGGCTTCCCATATCAGTCTCTGGAAAAGTTTCTAGAACCTTAGATGTTATCTTTCCTTTAATCGGGTTGGGATTTTGAGTCACGTAGTATCTGGTCGTTGGCATATTTCTTGGCTCTGGATCTAACTGGACAACAATATTTACCCCCGCAGAGGATCCTACTTTTTCCATTTGAGCCATATTCAAATCAGAAAATGTATAGAGGTTATTATCCGCATTTATATAAACCAGATAGGTCCATTCCTTCAACGGGTTTGTCTGAGAAAAACCAACCTGGGAATAAACTAAAAGCATCGTAACAATCAGCGCATTCAAAAATCCTATAACTTTCATATTACCTTCCTTGTGTGTTGAAGATCCTATCGTTACGATTTTTTGCTCGCAAGAAATTATTTACATTTACAAAATTTTTTTTCTATCTAAATGATCCATAACTTCTGCTTATTTCAGTCAAGTTAGTCGTTTATATCGTTGTCATTTTTTTTTGGATTTCATCTTTAAATTCAGCTTCAAAACGATTTAGTTCTTTCTCATCAGGTTTATGCTTTTTTAATTTTTTTTAAGAAAATTATATTTTCTAGAAATTATAATTTTGTCATGCGTTATTCATGGCGACGTCTCTTCCCTGTGTTCGCGTTTGCCATGGTAGTTACTTATTCTTGGCATTTTATATTCTTATCTATTGAGCAATTTATTGTTTTTTAAACGCTCTGATTTTTCAATATAGTAATCCCAAATTCCATCATAAACATTCAAATTGTTTTTATCGAGCTCAAAAACTCGAGTGGTGATTTCTCTAAGAAAAAACCTATCATGGCTTACAATAATAACAGTTCCAGGGAAGTTTTTTACTGCCTGTAAAAGCATTTCACGAGAAGTTATATCTAAATGATTTGTTGGTTCATCTAATATCAATAAATTAACTGGTCGAGCTAAAATAGTTGCCAAAACAACCCGACTTTTTTCTCCACCCGAAAGGATTGAAATTTTCTTATCTGCCTCTTCTCCAGAAAACTTAAAGGCACCTAAAAGACTTCTAATTTGTCCCAAGCCTGCTGTAGGCAAATGGCTATGAATTTCTTCTATGATCGTATTCTGTGGTGATAATACGTCTAACGAGTTCTGGCTAAAATAACCCACTTCAATGCTCGAACCAATTTGTAAAAAACCACTTGTTGGCTCCGTTTCTTTTGCAATGATCTTAAGTAAAGTGGACTTTCCTGCTCCATTAACTCCAACGACAGCCACGCGATCAAGTCGTTTAACTAAGGCACTGGCGTTTTTAAATACGAGCTTCTCTTTGCCTTCCTTGCTTTGCCAAATTTTAGTTAGATTTTCAAATTTGACGACCTCGTCTCCACCTCGAGCTGGAACGGGCCAAACAAATTGAATCTCTTTTTCTTCTAAAGGGATTTCAATTCTATCAATTTTTTCAATTTTTTTAACTCGAGATTGAACTTGAGCTGCATGCGAAGCTCTTGCTGCAAATCGAGCAATAAATTCTTCTTCTTTTGCTAACATTTCTTCTTGTCTCTTAGCTGCTGCTATCAATTGTTCTTTTCGTATCGCTTTTTCTTTCTCATAAAAATCATAATTTCCTGAGTAAACGGTAATTGTCTGATACGCAACCTCAACAATTTTACTTACTAATCGATTTAAGAACTCCCGATCATGGCTCGTCATCAACAAGGCCCCCTTAAACTGTCTAAGCCATTCCTCCAACCAAATGATAGACTCTAGATCTAAATGGTTAGTCGGTTCGTCCATGAGCAACACGTCGGGATTCATTAAAAGAATTTTTGCCAGAGCAATTCTCATTTTCCAACCGCCACTAAAGCTTTCTGTAGGGCGATGGTAATCTTCCGGACCTATTCCCAAACCGGTGAGAATCTCCTGAGCTCTCGCTTCCAAATCATAGCCTCCAAGCCTTTCAAAATCCGCTTGAACTTCTCCATAGTGTTCCAATATCTTGGTCATTTGTTCTTCCGTTAAATCTGGAGAAGCCAGTTGGTGTTCATAGGAAACAATTTGTTTTTGCAATTCACTTATTTTACCAGCAGATGAAATGACCTCTTGAAGCGCAGATCGGCCTTCCATTTCTTCAATATTTTGTGAAAAATACCCGATGACCGTTCTTTCGGACTTGCTGATGGTTCCCGAATCAAAACCTTCTTCACCAACAATAATTTTAAAAATAGTGGATTTACCAGCTCCATTTGGACCAACCAAACCAATTTTTTCTCCATTATTGATTTGAAAAGAAGCATTTTTATAGAAAACTTTAGCACCATATTGTTTGGTTATATTAGAAATATGTATCATCTTTTTTCTCGATTCATTTTTTGAAAGAACTCAAGTTCTTAATTCTTAGCTGAAATAATAGCAACTATTTTCAATTTTTTTTAAATTTGAAGCTTCCACAAAAAACGACATTTTTTGTCATAGTTTCAAAAGCACCAGACTTAAATCTCATTAGTTAATTCTAAACATCCTTTTCCAATAAATTTGAATGCGATTGCCGTAGCAAAACTGTCTAAATCTCTACAGTGGTTTTAGTTTACATATCGGTGTATTATGATTCTCTATTTTTTGATAAATTGTTTTCGATAAATTTTTTATGGCTTTTCTTAAGGAGAAAAAAATATGAAACCACTTATTTTCTTAATGGGTTTACTTTTTAATATCACTGTTTTTGGTGGTAATTTCAATCCTGGTAAATTCACTGGTGATAACCGCCCCTTCACCTATTCTGATTATAATTATTTTGTTACCTTATATTGTTCCTCTAGTCCCTACGGCTATTATTTCACTGAAGATGGTAAAATCTGGCGAAATCATACCAATATGTTTGGAAATAATTGGAAAAAGACTTCGGCGTATTTTGCCGCTTTAGCAGTAGATTATAACAATAAATCAATTTCTGTTAATATCAATGGACATACATATTCTGGTACTCTTGGTACCCATGTAGAGTATCCACAAGATAATATTGAAAATTATTTTGTTTCTTTTAACCCTCGTTTGACTATAGATGACACATCAATGTCACAATGCAATTTAAAACTTCAAAGAAAATAGAAACGGCTTTTTTTATAAGAGCTTTTTATTTTTTTACTTATTCTTTAATTTAGCTGAATTTGGACCATTTAATTTTTTCTTAATTTGCTAAATCTTAGTTATGGCTTTCCAAAAGGTGATATCATTGAAATCACCTTTTGGTTTCGCCTGTAGCATTGATAATTTAGTGTTTTGCTATCGAAGATTTTTTCTTGTCTTTATCTTTTTTAGCTGCAGCCTTGGAAGCCTCAGACAATTCTAACTCTTCTTCCTCAGTCATTGGAGCGCTCCCCTCTGCTGTAAGAAGTAATTTACCAATTCCATGGGAGGACAGCAGTTGATTTCTAAGGGTTGCCATTGCCTCTGGGTTTTGTCTTAGATATTGCTTGGCCTGATCACGACCTTGGCCCATTCGCTCCCCTTTATAACTAAACCAGGCTCCTGATTTATCAACAAGATTGGCAACTACCGCCAGATCTAAAACATCACCCTCTGCGGAAATCCCCTCATTGTACATCAAATCAAATTCTGTTTTAGTAAATGGAGGTGCTAATTTGTTCTTTACAATTTTAACTGCTGTTCTATTTCCAGTAATTTCCTCGCCATCTTTGATAGCACCAACACGTCTGACATCCATTCTCACTGAAGCATAAAACTTAAGTGCATTTCCACCAGTTGTGGTTTCGGGGTTACCAAACATCACACCAATTTTCATACGAATTTGATTAATAAAAATCATCAATGTGTTGGATCTATTAATAGCCGCTGTTAATTTTCTGAGAGCCTGAGACATAAGGCGAGCTTGCAGTCCCATATGGCTATCACCCATTTCTCCCTCAATCTCTGCCCTGGGGACTAAGGCGGCCACAGAGTCGACCACGATCACATCGACAGCACCAGATCTGACAAGGGTTTCCGCGATTTCCAAGGCTTGCTCCCCCGTATCTGGCTGAGAGATCAATAAATCCTCAGCATTGACACCGAGCTTTTTAGCGTAATTCACGTCCAACGCATGTTCAGCATCAATAAAAGCAACGACGCCTCCTTTTTTTTGCGCTTGAGCGATCACAGATAAAGCAATCGTTGTTTTGCCAGAAGACTCTGGCCCATAAACCTCAACGATTCTTCCCTTGGGTAATCCGCCGATGCCAAGAGCAATGTCTAAACTTAAAGAACCTGTGCTGATAACCTCAATATCTTTATGTAAAGAATCACTAACCCCCAAGCGCATGATAGAGCCCTTGCCAAATTGTTTTTCAATTGTTGAAACGGCAAGCTCAAGAGCTTTCAATTTTTCCCCATGATTTTTTTGCGATTCTTTTGTTTCTTTTTCTGTGTTCATTGTCTTAATTTCCTTTCATTTTTTTATCAAATTTAATGTTGCTATTTATATGTTATCTAAATTTGCTTATTCACTAGGTCCACAGCGAAATCCACAGACTTTTCTTGAATTTCAACCCTGCTACCTAGAAAATATTTTTTTTCTGTACATTCAAAATTGGGTCCTATCAATGCAAAACACACAGTACCCACTGGCTTATCCACAGTTCCCCCATTCGGACCAGCAACACCAGAAATACTGAGCGCCCATTGAGACTTAAATTTTTTTAGAGCCCCCCTAGCCATTTCTAGGACAACGGGCTCACTCACGGCACCAAATTTTAAAATTGTTTCTCGAAGAACCCCTAAAATATCTTCTTTCGCAGAATTGGAATAGCACACAACGGAACCCACGAAGACATCAGAGACACCTGGAATTTCCGTCAATTTCGCAGAGAGCTTCCCTCCAGTACAACTCTCAGCAAAACTTATCACTGCATGCGCGCGACGAAGCTTTTCACATAAAAGATCTAACTTTGTACTTAATCTGTCCATAAAAAAAACCCTTGTTGCAACTGTCCAACGACTTTTTATCATAAAAAAAGTCGAAAACCATTTAAAACAGGAAATGACAGAATATTTTATTTAATTCTAGACTTTAAAAAAAATGACAAAACCTGACGAATTAACGCAAAATCTTAAGTAATGTCTTTGTCGTTCATGTCATTTATGAGCCTGTCCCCAAAAGGTCAGATACAAGGCGTGATTCCGTCAAAAAATTCGTGGCGGTTTACTTAATGTAAGTTGGAACGGATTTTTTGACGGGCCAACGAAGTAGATGACCTTTCGGGGACAGGCTCTTTATATCTCATTTAAATGAGAAAGGGGACTCCATGTTTAAAACAAGTAAGATAGGATTGGTTTTAATTATTTCCATTTTTGTAAGTTGTAAGAAAAAAGAAGAGAACACCACCGTGAATTCTAACATTGCTAGCCAGGTGGTCTCAAATTTGAGTCAAGTTAGTTCCAACTTTACCCCCACATCTCTGTCTTCAGCAACCACACAAAACCTTTCGCAAGCTTCAGATCCCTGTGCTTCAACTTCTGATTGGGCGATTTGCCAATCAAATTTAATCCGTGAATATTTAAAAATTGGAAAATCATCTGTGGAAACAATAACCCAATTAGTTTCAAGCATCGGTGGGGCCTTAGGTCAAATACCTGACGGCAATTCTGGAACTTCAGACAATGGTAAAATTTCCTGGTCCAAATCAAGTAGCGGCGCCTGGTCTGTTATCTCTAGAGGAACAAATAATGCTTCCAATGCCTATATCTCCATTTCAAGCAATGTCTACACTTTGAAAGTAGATAATTCTGTCAGTGAAAATAATCCCACAAATTGGAAGGTGGAAGCATCTGTAACTTACACCGATTCAGAAACTTGGGACGTTTCAGTTTTCGTAAGCAATACCGATTGTAACACCGCAGACGTCGGAGCTCCTTCAAAAGCAACGATTTATGTTTCTAGGGCAAATGGACTGTGGTCGGGAAAGGCCATGCTCTATTCGCCTCGATGGAAAAAACCAAATGTCACGGTGACTTGCGATGGCACCGCCGCTGGCACTTATGAAATTGCCATGTATACTGATTTTGTAGGCAATAACACCTCGACAAAGGCCGCATTGTATTTAATTCCTGCCTCTGTTTCAAGCCTAACGAATTCTAATAGCAGCACTTATGCTATCAATAATTTTTGCACAAACTTTAGTGACGCCTGCGGAGTCACCGGCGGTCCGACGAGTGGCTACTTTACTTCCAATGGAATTCAAAATAATTGGTGTACTACGGGAGCCAACACTACACCCACTTGGGGCAACAATTGCTCTTCTAATGCAAGTGTTTCTTCAGCTAGTTATTCAAGCGATTCAATTTGGATCGCTCCGGCAACTCTAAAGCTTAAAGATGTTACCTTGCCGACCAGTTTATAAATTATGTTTGCCTTGACAAGAAAAATAAACCTACACAAAATCTTTAACTGCATGCCTAAAATTATTTTTTTTTCGATTTTGTTATTTCTTTGTTCTTGTGCTCAATTACACCATGTTCAAATTGGTGAACTGGTCAGTCACCCTGACTTTATTCAAAAACCATTTGATATTAAAATCAGTGAAACAGGCATAAACATTCAAGAAGCCGCTAATGTTTCCAAAGTTTTTATGGATAAAAATCGCCAGAAAGAAGCTGAAGATATTGCATCCATCATCGGTTTATTTCAAATGGGTCCAAGAACAGGCAATCCCGTTTATGTTCGAGATTATGCAAAAAATTTGATTCAGCTTATTTATGAAAAATGTCCCTCCGGTAAAGTAACTGGACTTATGTCCATTCGTGAATCACGAAAATATCCAGTTGTTTCAGGGGAAATCGTTAAAGTTACTGGGTATTGTTTAATTAGAAAGGGAAGCTAATGTTGCGTTCAGTTTTATTGTTAGTCTCTGTTTTGTTTTTAACTCATTGTGCATCCATAAATAGTCTTTCTCTAACCCCCATTCCTCAAGATAGAAAGTCCCATGTTAAAACGGAAAAAAGCAAAGTGATAATTTTAGGTTTTAATTTTGATAATGATTTTGTTGATGAAGTTATTGAGGACCTTAAAAGACAATGTCCCAATGGAAAAGTTAGCGGTTTGCTTACAAAAGATGAAAATATTAATTACTTTTTATATTTTGTTTGGAAGAAACAAATTACAGCTACTGGATATTGTATCTCATCAAATTCTCAGGGCCCCAATAGGAATAGCGAGTTTTAAACATGAAGAATTATTGGATACCCGTTATTTCTTTTTTATTTCTCACAGGGTGCACCCACAGTATTCACCTGGCCCACGTCAGTGATTTCTCTCCGACCTTTAAGGAATACAACAAAGGCCAACTTGTAAAAGCCAAATCAGAGCAGTTTACAATCATGGGTTTTGTTGCCAATACAAACTATGTGGATGAAGCTTACCATCAATTGATAGCCCGCTGTCCTGGGGGATCTATACAAGGTATCACAACAGAGTATTCAACCAGTCATGGATTTTTTTCCTGGACCAATTATGTTGAAATGCAAGGGCTTTGCCTAAAATAGAGGAAACCTCTAGGACCAATCAACCTCATGGACCAATCAACCTCTTGAACCAAGTGACTTTAACCTTTTCTCCATTCCATCAAATATTGAAGAAGCAACATTTTTTGGAAAGTCAGTGGATAAATTTATCTTTATTCTACTTATGACCTTTGGGTTTTCCCGCCAACCTGGCGGGTGGCGGACAAATGGCGGGAATGTGGCGGACAATAGCTCATGGATTCGAGTCTAGACAATTTCCTTAGAGCCGGTCAATTTGATCAACGCTGAATAATTGACTAGATTTAATATTTAAGATTCTGGTGTTGACATGGCAAAAGAGATAAAAATAAAATCAATCACTGTTTCATATCGAGAAAATTTTAGCAGATGCGAAACTTTCCAGTTTAAATCAAGCAACCTCAACGTCGAAATCTAAGTGAAGTCTTTCAGCTAAATCCATCAGCTTATCTGCGGTGAACAAATCAATACGGTATTTTACAATCTCGTTAATGCGAGATGGATCAACCTTTAGCTTTTTTGCTAATTGAACCTGGGACATCTTGTGATCTTGAAGGTAAATAACAAACTTCTCACAAAGCTTAAACTTCACCTGATCAGCCTTAGAAGCATTTTTGGGAAGCATCCTAGATGGCTCTACTTTTTCAAGTTTCTTGCGCATTTTAGATAGTTCTTTTTCATTAGGAAAACTCACAAATTACCTCTTTCTCTTAGTCCGATGAGCATTAACAACACCAATATAAATTGCTCCGTCTTCAAGTAACCACACCAGTTTGTATGGTTTGTCAGAATATTCAACTAAAGTCACAAAATAAGAGAATCCATCTTTTTCTGCGACTGGAATTTCACGGCGACCATCAAGTTCATTAACCAATTTCAAGATGAGATCATCATCCATATAGTTCAAATGATTCTCTTCATAATGACTGGAAATAATCACTTCGTTAACCCGAAGTCCATTGACCAGAATAGCCTTGATTTTATACTAACGTCTTTCACTCATTCTCGAGCTAAGAATATCACAACATTGCGAAATTTCGCAATGTTTATTTTAAACATTTAACTGGAACCTGCGCAAACAGCAATTCAGCAAAAAATCTCAGCAAGTAACAATTCTTCTAAAGACTGTATTTTTTACTTCATTTGAAAAAAAACTACCCATCTACATACTTTTATGAAGATGTTATCGAAGTTCAATATGAATTTGAATATAAATTTGAACTTCAAGTTCAAATTTAGCTTCATCACTTTTGCGAAGTTTAAATATAAATAAAAGGGAGAGTTATGTTTTCGAATAAAAATTTTTCAATCAACAGGGCCAGTTTTTTCCAACAAGGCATCGCTTGCTACTATTTTGTTTTGTTTGTTTTTCTATTAAATTCTTCTTTTTCAATAGCTCAATCCTATCAAGGAGTTCCTGAAGTAGCTGAGGATCAAATTAACTCTGCTGTTCTTCCCCCATTACAAATCCCAAAAATATCTGCAAAAAGAAATTTGGTAATCCCAGAAAATCAAGAAGACCTTGTTAAAAAATGTACTGACACTTTTGAAAACCGTCCTGATCTTTTTAGGGGCACAAACCTTTTTAAGGGCACAAACACAGATCAACAACAGGATGAAAAAGATGAGAAAAATTCATTCAATGCCTACAGCTTTTCTATAAAACATGGGGCCTATGAGGTGTCTTATAATTTTTATCACCTTAACCCGAATTGGGTTTACCATCGTGTTCATCGATCTAATTTAGAAAACAGCTGTGGAAAAAGGGATAAGGGTTTTTATTCAGATTATCATTTAACTAAAGCAGGGGTTCCTAAAGAATTTATCCTCAGTGATAAAAGCTTTAAAGGCTCTGGATTTGATCGAGGACATATGGCTCCCTCTGGAGATTTTTTGTGGGATCAAGGAATCAACAAAGAATCTTTTTTCATGACCAATATGTCCCCGCAAACACCCGGCTTAAATCAAAATACGTGGCAAAAACTAGAAGACCACATTCGAAAGTGGGCTTGTGGCAATCAAGAATTGGAAGTCTACACGGGTCCCGTTCTTTCTCAAAAATTGGATCGATTAGAATCCTGCGTGAGTGTTCCACAATATTATTATAAAGTTTTAGTCTATTATAAAAATGGCAAACACCATGGAATTGCTTTTCTCTATCCACAAACAGATGAAAAAGAAGACGGAGACCCTTTTGAAAAACGAGCTCTCTCTATCAGAAAATTAGAAGAAGTTACAGGAATCAAATTCTTTAAAAATAAATATTCTCAAGAAGTTCAAGATCAATTCGAAACATCCTTTGATCTGAATGATTGGATTGGCACCGAAGTCAATTGCGTCGCTTGCAATGGAGTGCTAAAGCAGTAGTCCCTCTGGAATCACTCCCAATCTTACGGCTTCTGCAATTTTTTGATGTTCTTCGCAACCAACAATTTTAGAGGCCTCTTCGTAAGTCATAGGATCAGGATTTGTAATTTTTTCTTTCTTAAAGGCAATGATTTTATTTGCCACCTGTTCAAGGTGATTAATATCCAACACCCCTTGTGCTGTAGCCTCGATCAAGGCTTCTAGAGCTCTTGGTGGGGATAGTGGCTCGTTACAATATAGCAATAAATCACATCCTGCTTTCATTGCTAGTATGGGAATTTGATCTGGAGAATAGTTTTTTGTTAGGGCTTTCATATCGAGATCATCAGTGATAACAAGACCACGGAAACGATTAGCTTCTTTCAGAACTTTTTTGATAAAGATTTCTGAAAAAGTAACTGGGTATTTGGGATCAATCTTAGGAAATAAAATATGAGACGTCATGCACATTTCAACACGAGCTTTGAAAGACCGCTTAAAAGGGATAAGTTCAAAATCTTCCAAGCGTTTGAGCTCTGCATCTTCTGTTGGTAGATCCTCATGAGAGTCGATCAGGGTATTTCCATGTCCAGGAAAGTGTTTTACACAGGGGATGATTTCAGATTTTATATAACCCCTGACCAGCGCCGATGCGTGTTTACCCACTTGTTCAGGATCAGTTCCTAAGGCGCGATCACCAATAACAGTGTTTTGAGGATTTGAAAAAATATCCACACAAGGTGCGAAATTTAAATTGATCCCAACACTTTTTAATTCCATTCCCATCTTCTGACTAAACAAAAAGGAAATACTGGCATTGTCTAGTTCCCCCATCTTTCTTGCTGGAGGCCACAGCGTAAAGGGGGATTTTAATCGCTGCACACGACCTCCCTCCATGTCTATTCCAATAAATAAAGGGGCTTTGTCAGGCATATGAAATCTTAAGGACTGGATCTCTGTACACAAATCATGGACTTGTTTAGGTGACTCACAATTTCTTCCCATAAGAATAATTCCTGAAATATTATTATTGATAATAAATTTTTTTTCATCTTCAGAAAGAGATTTTCCCTGAATTCCAATAATCATTAATTGACCAAATTTTTTATTCATTTAACATATCCTTTTTATTTTTCTTCACTTCTCAAGTGGAATTTTTTTCTCAAGAGTTTCCACTTTCATGGGTAGTTCCTGATCACTCGAATTTGTTTGCTGACTATCGTGGTTGTTATCAATTTTGTTGATGCTTCCTCCTGGCTTGCTTACAATTCCAGCGCCTTCAGGAGTTCCAAACTGTTTGGATCCTGGGGGCTGAGTGACTGATCTCAATGCCTCTTGCTTCAATGTTTTAGACACGATATTATTCGTCCCCAAAGGAACTTCTCCGAATAAAGTTTTTAAGATGGCCGTGGGAAAAGGAAAAGTTCCTACCGCTTCATTGGGTTTTGCCATCAGTTCTGTTTCTATTCCCAATTTAGGGTTGATCACACCCAAAAGCTCTCCCCGATCCGTGAGATAGCTAATAAAATTTTGCGAATCAAATTCATTTTCAATTCTATAGGCCTTATAACCATTGAAATCTTCTATCGCTTTTACAAAGGAGATTCCACTGGCTAATTTAGCTTTTTCCTCAGCAATGGCTTTATAATTGTAGTTTGAGTTTGTCTGTATCCCTGTTTTACTTTTCAGCATTAAATAAGCTAAAAAATAGCTCAAAAAAGTGTCTTCAGGCAAATCCGTTTCCATCTTTGACATTTTTCCATCTTGAATGACAGTTGCGTAAAGGGTCAGCTTATTCTTGTTTGGATTTTTGCTTGAAGGTGATTTCTTTTTCGTAGCCTCTTTCCTGAATCTAAAAGTGGCCTCAATTTTTTTAGAAGAGGTTTTGCCCCTTTCGCTGCTTAACGTGAGGTATTCATAATTTATCGGCGATAAATTAGCATCGCTCACGGCTTTAACACTTTCCGTAATATTATCTCCCAAGGCTCCTGTCTTGGTAAAGATTGTCGCAAAAAATCTTTTCGAGACGGGATCAAACTCGTACTTAGAGATTAAATATCCCAAGTGTTGTTTGTTGATGTTAATCTTAAAATATCCCTCAAAAAGAACTTCCTTAGTCGCCTGGGCTCTTGCTCCTAGGAATGAGCTTAGAAGTAAAAACCCAACAAGTAATTCCAAGACCATGGTCCTGATGTTTTTTAGAGAAATTGATCTTTTAAAAATTTTTTGCTTTTTTATTGTTGTCATGTGTTTGATTTTCTCAACTGTAAAATAATTAATCAAGTAATTGTCTAGTTTATTATTGCACGGGTCCTTAAGGTCTTGGTTGGTTCTGTTAGGTCCTGGTTAGTCTTTGTTTTATGAGGTCTTGAATCTTTTTAATTTTTAACTAGAATAAATACCAAAGGTAAATTCAAAAATAATGAAGTTGTTGAAAAGTAATAAAAGTTTTCTCACGGGCAACAAAGGACAAGTAGCTTTATTTGTAGCTTTAAGCTTTCAAGTCCTTTTTTTATTTTTTGCCATGATCATTAATGTCGGCCTGCTTGTAAATCATAAAATAAATCTTCAAAACTCCGTAGATATGGCTGCCTATTACGGGGCTTCAAAGCAAGCTGAGCTTTTAAACTCCATCGCCCACATCAACTATCAAATGCGACAAAGTTGGAAATTACTTTCCTGGCGCTACCGTGTCCTAGGCTCTGCGGGGGATGATAGCCTCCACCCCTACGATCACCGACATGGGAGAATCAAGCCAGAAATGGATATTGAATATTCCAACGATCCCAATGGTCCAGATGCAGCTTTAGGTAATTTTCTAAGCCCCCCATTTTGCATTACCTATAACCCTTTTAATGAACGCATTGTTCCTAAGAATGAAAGTACCTGCAAAAGAACTCTCAGTCCTACGATTGCACAAGAAATTATTCGTCTTTTTAACCCTCCGTCTGTTGTTGCTTCTTTCATAGGAATTGCCAGCGTCACAAAAGCAATCACGAAAAACATGAAAGATTCTGCATTAAGTCGATGCGAAATTATGGGGCCCTATAATTATATGACTATAGGGTCGTTCATGATCGGTTATCAATTAGATCAATATGTCAGGCGAGTCTCAATCTCTCGAATTTCAAGAAGCATGAGCCGACAAAAAAACGATTTCCTTGATATTGAAGGAAACTCAGTCCTTGCAGGCGCCGAAGAAACTCTTAAACGAAATCTCACCGAAGCAAACAAAGGATCCACCAAATTAAGTTTTGAATTATACAACAGTTTAGCCCACAATGGATGTGGAAATCTTCCTTCTGACACAGAAACTCCAGCTCCTTGGCTTTCAGAAGTGCGAGTCTTTCCCTCCATATTTTATTTAGATTTAGAAAAATGTGACGATAAGAACACTTCGCAAGTAAGTTATAGCCCCAAAAATTTTGATTTAGTTAATACTTCTAACATCGATGATATAAATAATAAAAAATCTTTACCTGAATCTTATTTTACGCTTCTTAAAACTCAACCCGAGATAAAAGAACGAATCAAATATATTGCCCAAACGCTTTCTCTCTACAATGACAAATACCGCTTTGTCATTGGGATGGAAAAAAACCCATGGTGCCAAGCCTATGTGGGATTTAAAGCCAGTGCTAATCCCAAAATTCCATTTGCTCCCAGTAATTTGACTCTCACCGCTTCGGCTTTTGCAAAGCCATTTGGAGGACGCATCGGACCTTGGTACTATAAAAATTGGAGCAAAGGTTCCCCCGAATCCTCCGGTGATATTGATGACAGAACAGACACACAGCTCCCACTTCGTGTGAAAGATCTAGCTACACTAAAAAGTGACGCTAAGTTTTTTGCTAACCCTCTGAGAATTGCTAATTACTCTAAATATATTGGCGACCCCTATGGTTTGACTTCGTGGCAAACTCTAGCGCATATGTCTAAAACTTTATTTAATTTATACCCTGAAACACCCTACCGGACTGTTAACAGCGCTTCTTCGCCAACAGATAATGTTCTTATCAATGCTGGCAGTTACCCTGCGCCCAGGCTCGAAGATTGGTACAATGTAGGGGATGGAATTGATACCAATACTAAAAAAGACATCTTAGCTTGGAACATGGGTGAGGACAAAGAATCGGGAATGCGTGTTTTAGAAATTTCCGGGCTCGCTCCAGATCAGTTTGATCTAGCCTATTTTTCCATCGAGCCCAATTTCTATGAAAATTATTTCAAAAAACTCAAAGATGGTTTGATCAAGGCTATAGGACTCGACGAAAGTTTTATTCGCCCAGATCTGGGAGCTCGTATTGGTCATCCTACTCTGGAAAAATTTTCCGTCAAAGACCAGATTAAAACGGTGGCCGATATCTCGAAACCCCTTTTAGATTTTCAATCAAAACTCACTTACACTGTATTAAATCCAGTTCACTTATTAACGTCTTGGTCGAACAAATCCTTATTTGATTACGAAGAAGCCGCTGATGGTTTTTTTGGTGCTTGCCAATCTCCACTCACAACGAAGGGGACCTACACCGACCCACAAGAAAACTCTGCTTTTTTGAACAAGAATGAATCCATGCCCGGCGAATGTGTTACCGGTGGAAGAACCGGCTACTCCGTAAAAATAATTTCTAAAGATATCCTCTTTAGCCCCATCAAAGCAGGTGGCACCGGCAATGTCGAATCCATCATCTTGAATCCCCCAAGTGATTTTTAGATGTTTTTTTGAAAACCTTTAGCTTACCTTTGAATGTTTTTGTTTCTTTTCTCTTAGTTGCATTCGTAATGAGTCAGGACACAACTTATTGAACTGAGATCAACTTCACCAACGGCACCGTCATCAAATTTTAAGTTGATGACAAAGGACTCTTCATCAAATGAAATGACTTTTTTAATTTTATAACCCAGTTTCATTTGACTACTCCAGTCCTTTAATGCGCTTTGGTGGTTTCATGGCAATAACACTATTCCATGCTGTATTCAGTTCAGAAATATCCTTTTTCATACAATTCAATATCTCCTTTTAGTAAGTTTTCAAGTCAGCTGAAAAAACCGATGACACTGTAAAATTCAAATATAACTAAATCTTTGTATCAAGATGAGATTTTCTATTTATTTCCAACAATTCCCTATAAGTTTTCATGCTTTAGTCCGATAATTTTATAAGAACACGGGGGACTAATGAAAACCAATATTTTTCGAATCATCTTGGCTTTTGTTCTTATGACTTTTGGAACTGTATCTGCGACTGCAGATTTGGGGAATATTGGTGCTCCCGCTGATCCAAATGCTTCAACAACTCCGTATACTGATAACACAATAGGTGGAACAACTCCTTCTGAATCACCAACAGTTGTCCCAACCGCTTCTGAAGCTTCCGCTGCAGCTTCAACTGCTGGTGGTGAGGCTAATAAGGCAAATTTAATTGCTGCAGGAAATGTTTCTCAATTAACCACGTTGAAGTGCGAAGGGTTAATCACTGTTGAAACTCAAAAATTAAAAGCTGCTTGCTTGGAACTTAAAGCCTCCGCGACATCATGTAATGGGAAATACGATATGGCAGCGCCCATCTGCAATCCTGAATCAAATGCTAATTTACTATCAACAATATCTCAAGTTCAGGGATTAATGAGTGTAGCCCAAGGCCTTATGGATTCATGTAATAAATTCGGTAAAGCTATGAATCTCGCAAAGATGGGAATGGCGGGATACACTCTTGCTTGTGGAACAGTTCAAAAGGCTTGTGATATCTCATGTTCATCTGCGGTTAAAGATCTTGAAACATTCAACGCAGCCTCAGGGGCTGCGAAAGCAGAATTGACTTCTTGTGTTGTCACATTTTCAAAAACTAATCCCTTAAAAGCAGCTGATTGTCAAAATGATCTATATGCTATTCAAGCTCTCGATGCCCTCGCTGAGAATGAGAGTGCTACGACGGGGCCTACAGTTACGGCTAAGGCGAAGGTTTGTAAGGTGGATATCACGACCTTGTTAGGATTGGCGGCGATTAATTTGGGGGCTTTGGCTCAATCGAAAATGATGGCGGATAAATGTGAGAAACAAACCAAAGCCAAGGATGTCGCGGCAAAGACTGCGGAGGAAAAAGCAGATTGTACCAAGACAGAGAATGCCGCCAAAGCCGAGTGCTTGAATACTAATGGTTTGGTAGATTGCGCTGTTACAACCAATGCGGATAAGCCCATTTGTATTTGTAAGGCCAATCCTAGACTTAAAGGATGTGAAGGCATTTCGACGGCCTTAGCAACCAATTCCACGATGTCATCTGGATCTGCGGGAGGTGTCTCTGGCGGTAGCGGTCGCAATGCTCTTCTAACAAATGCACCGGGATCGGCTGCGGATAAAAAATTTCCAAATGACTTAGCAAAGTCCAATCGAAATGATGGCTCTGGTTCTGGCGCCTATGGCAGCAGCGGAGGAAGCAGTGCGGGTCTTACTGGAAGCTCTGATGGCGGCGCCAAAGATGGAGAGCTAGAGAAAAAAGGCGCCCTCGGTAACGCCAATATTCTAGGAACCGAAGGTGGCGGTGGTAGCGGAAGATTTGGCTATGGCGGCGGGTCTTACGGATCGGGGGACAAGGCTCAATTGCGAAAATTGGCTACGGCTAATGGATTCAAAGGAAAATCAACTGGGAACAACTGGAAAGATCAAGTGACTTCGAATGCAGGAAAATCAAATTTCGATAAAATCAAAGTCCGCTACAATGAAAATCGAGCCAGTTTGTTGGGCAGATGAAGTTAGCTGAAGTTGATTACGAAAACGACTAAAGAATTAAGAGAGTGTTAAAAATGCTAAGACAGGATTTCAGAAAAAAAGGGGATTTTATGAAGAGATTAAAATTAAAATTTAAATTAAAGACATTACTTAATTTAATCACCTTACTCTGTTTTTTCTCAACAACATTGTTAGCCCAATCGACGGCACCAAAACTGAATGAAAGTGCTAACAAAGCAAAAAAACAGAATGATAAATCCCAAGCAGTGAGCCAAGTCGTAGGTGTCGCAAATATGGCCATGGGAGCTATGTATGCTGCAAAATGCAGTTCCAAAAACTACGCAGCTTGTGTTAAGGCGGTTTTACATTTTGCAATGGGTGCTCTTTCTTTTAAGCAAGCCAAGGTAAATGGGAAAGCCTCTAGCCAAGCTGCTTTGACAGGAATAGATACGAATAGTTATGATGGTTCTAATCCTTACGGAGATCCAGGAAAAGAGATAAATCCCCTAGACCCAAATACAAATCCTTCTTCTGATCCCAAAGTGAATGGGCTTGTCGATACCAAAAAGTTTGCAGCCATCAAAAAAGATTTAATGAATGGTGATACCAACAGTAAGGGTTTGAATGGATTTAAAATGGATCCCAAAACAGGAATTCTGACTGGACCTGATGGTAAAAAATATGATCCTGAAAGTCTTGGAAGTAAAGAGGAAATGGCTAAAGCTGGATTTCCCACTTCTGCAATTGACAGTGCCATGGCGGCAAATAGCGCCTTTGAATCGGAAGCATTGAAAAAGCTGGGATTTAAAAAAGACGATATCGTTGCTGTTGGAGCCGCAACCCCAGAAAATGGATATCGAGAGGGCGGCAGCAGCGGGGCACCCAAGTATACAAGCGCAAATGAAATAGATCAGAACAATAGAAATGGTGTTGGAGGAGGGTCTCGTAAGCCTTCCAACGTCAATAAAGTGGCTGGTCTCACCAAAAATTTCAATGGTGAAAAAATTGGTGTCGCGGCAGAGAATATTTTTAACATGATGACTCGACGTTATAAAACAAAAGAGAAGCAAGATTCTTTTTTTGATCCTTCTGATTTAACCCACAATTGAGCACGGAATTAGCAACTTATCGACGTAGCTCCTAATAGAAGTAACGCCCAAATTGTAGAACCTAAATTTCTACACCTAATTTAAAATCGCAATTGTCTAACATCTACAGATAGATTGACATAGTCGCCTCCTTAGCTAAGATGGACCCCAACCAAGGGGTTTTTAATGAAATTACTTTTTTTATTTTCAGTATTAATTTTTACTATAAGTATGTCTTGTACGCATAAACCTCAGGGTGTTATTAACACGACTTACAAAAGTTTTGGCCTGGATTCGGTTACCAAAGAGAATTTAAAAAAATATGCAGCCCCTGAATTGGAGTCTTCTCTCAAAGGTCAAATCGCTTTGTATATGGATATTCAACCCCAGGGCGCTGGCTTATTAAATCCTAAAAATACCAATGAATTTTTCTTTGGTTGGGGGATTTCCGGAAACACTCAGGTTTGGAAAATGAACGGTCCTAAATCTTTTCCGCAACAGTTTACTGGAGGAAAAGATTCTACCTCATTGATGGATATCACTCTTGATGGAAAATATTTGATCTTGCAAAGAGATGTCGATGGCCAAGAAAACCCAGGAATTTATCTTCAATCAACCCAGGGTGGCCCGCTGATAAAGCTTTTTCATAAACCAAAAGTCAAAGCGAGTTTTCAATTTATTAGCGATGATGCCAAGTATTTATTTTACGCAGCCAATGAAGAGGTCGCGGATAGTTTTTATATTTATAAAATGGATTTAAATACCAAAGAGGTAGAAAAAATTTGGTCTGAAAAAGGGCTTTGGTCAGTGATAGACCAAGAAGGTGACCGCATCTTGTTATCCTATCAAAAAGGAAATACTTCTAATGAAGTTGTTGAGCTAAATCTAGCAACAAAACAACATCAAAATATTATTGGTCAAAATAAGGAAGAAGAATACGCTGTTGCTTTTTTAAAAAATGGAAAAGATTACTTGGTTTTAACTTCTGAGTTTTCCAATTATAAAACTCTCTATACCATGAAGGCAGGAAAGTTTTCTCCATTAACGAGTGCTCTTAAATATGATGTTGAGAAATTTAGACTTAATAAAAGAAGGACTTTCCTGGCTGTGGAAATAAACAAAGGCGGCTACACTCAAACAGATCTTCATAAAGTTTCAGCCGACGGAGTCCTTACTCCATTTTCCTTTCCCAAGTTTGAACAGGCAGATCATGTGAGATTGGGCTTTGGACGCGCCGACGATCTAGCCATTATTTCAGCGTCTAGTTACAACTCTCCCCGTATTACCTATTCATTTAACTTAAAATCTAAAGTATTAAAACAATGGAGTCTGCCTAACGCTCCCGAGGTGCAGCTTTCTGAATTTGTGCCAGCAAAGCTAGAGCACTACATTACAAGAGATCAAGTAAAAATCCCCATGTTCGTAAGAAGATCAAAAAAATGTGAGCTCGAATCCTGCCCTGTTGTCGTCTTATTCCACGGTGGTCCCGAAGCGCAAAGTCTTCCCGGATTTAGTTCATTGGCTCAGTTATTTTCTGAAAATGATTTCATTTTTGTCGAACCCAATGTCAGAGGCAGTTCTGGTTATGGTAAAGAATGGCTTCACTCTGACAATGGTCCCAAAAGAGAATCGGTTGTCACGGATATTGAGGATTGCTCACTTTGGATCAAAAAAAATTGGAGCAAGAATCATCAAATTCCTAAGGTCGGTATCTTTGGTTGGAGCTATGGAGGCTATTCAACACTGATGGGAATGACTTATTTTGCTGGAAGTTATGATGTGGGCGTCGCCAATGTGGGAATGAGCAACCTAGTTACTTTCTTAGAAAATACAGCTCCCTATCGAAGAAAAGTTCGTGAGTCAGAATATGGATTTCTGGATAAAGATTTGGCGAGTTTAAAGAAACTATCGCCTATAAATTATATTGATAAAGTTAAAGGTCCTCTCTTAATCATTCAAGGAGCAAATGACCCAAGGGTCCCTGCAGGTGAGGCCATCCAAATGCACGAAGCGATGGAAAAGAAGGCTCTTGATTCTAAATTAATTATCTTTGCGGATGAAGGCCACGGAACTGCGAAAAAAGAAAATCGTATCCTTGAATGGGGCCACACCCTTGGTTTTTTCAGGAAACATTTAAAATAAGTTGATCTTGAATGAACTCAGCCCCCAAAAGTTTTAAATTATTTCCAATGACTGAGTTTTTAATTTTAATATCTTTATGAATGTAAACATTTTTTCCAATCACACAGAAACCAGTTAGGTTCTGAAGTGGTAACAAAGAACTCGAATCAAACAAGATGGATTTTTCTTGATCAAAGATCCATTTGGAACTTGGTGAATAGAGCTTTATCATTTGCCGAAGGTAATTTCCTTCAAACTGATGATTTTGATCAGCAGAACTCATTAACTTTAAACACTCCTTGCTTGCTAAAATAAAGTCAGCTGAATTTCCTGTTTCAAACCAAAGACAGGATAGGGAATAGGACTGAGCCCTTTTCCCATCTTTAATCGCAGACATAAGAACATCGTATAAAATATTTGATACGCCTTCGGGAATGTATTTAAAAATTTCTCGAGAAAAAATCATCACACCGATATTATGATGCGCACGAGTCGCCTTCTCCATTTTATTTTTACCAAACCCTAAAATGCAGTTTTGATCATCGGTCCAAACACCGCCAAATTTAGTACCAACTTCAGGGTGATCCATTACCAAAAGGGTCGCTATATTCTTATTATTTTTATGATGCTCCAAAGCTTGTTGCAACTGTCCTGGCCGAGAGGGGATAATGAGCTCGTCCCCATTGACAAGAATAAAATGCTCTTGATCTTGAAAGTGAGTCCGCGCATTTCCTAGCCCTCCACCACTTCCAAGCAAGGTCTTTATTTCGTCGCTAAAAATAACTGGGAAATTAAAAGAATATTCTGCAGCTTTTTCTTTTAACCTTTCAGGTAAGTGAAAGGTGTTCATAACTAATTTAGAAATTTTGACTTCACTAAGAAAATTTAATGAATGAACAAACAGGGGGATATTTAAAAAGGGTATTGCTGGCTTAGGCAAAAAATTCGTATGCGGTCGCAGCCTCGTTCCTTCACCGGCTGCCAACATCATGATGTTCATATCAGTTCAAACTTTTTTTCAAGCACTCCTGAATCGATCAAGACATCTGAAAAAGCTTTATATTCTGGAAATGCAGTTAAACTTTTTATTACTTTTTTTAAAGTTCCATTTAAATACTTTAAATACCTTCGATCCTGTCTTTGGTGGAAAAAACTAGCAAAACTGCCACAGGCCTTGAAACACCTCTGAATACTTTGGAGCTCGTAAATATGGTTGAATTCTTCCATTGAAAAGTTAGATAAAAATGGTTTAGCTTGTTCTAGGTAGTAAGAAATAATTTTATCCCCAAAATCCTCATTGATATCCACATAAGAATCTTTAATCAAACTAACTAAATCATATTGAACAGGACCCAACCGAGCATCTTGAAAATCAATAACAAACATCTTGTCGAGTTTAATCATTAAATTTCGAGAATGGTAATCCCTATGGGATATAAACTTAGGCTGTAAATGCAGGTGAGTCGAAATTTTAGTAAATATTTGCTGAATTTCTTTTTCCACTTTTTCTGAAAATGAATAATTTAAGATTCCTTTGATCAAATTATCCTTGCCATAGTTCATTTCCCATACAAATTTTTCCACATTAAATTCAATATCAAAAGCGGTGCAAGGTTTCTTATTTAATGTCGAATGAAAATGGACTTTCACTATTTCATCAATCGCCAATTTGTAATAAATAAATGAATTTTCAGGATTTTGCTCCTCCCAAAACTTTCTTTCTAATGTCAAATCGCCCAAATCCTCTAATAGCACCAGCCCGTCTTGAGGAGACATGGAAATAATTTTAGGAACATGAACCTTATTGTTTTCGAAATGAGACAACACACTTGTAAAAGGATAGTGATCTGGATCAAAGGGATTCCAAACCATCAGCACCCATGATGAATTATCTAAAATAACTCGGTAATATTTTCTTGTGGAGGCGTCTCCCGCAAGGGGAAGAACTTTATAGGAATTATCCTTTAATGATTTTTCTAAAAATACTTGCACGGGTTTTTCCTTGATTTGCAATGTTTATCCTTTTTTAATTTCACCTTTCTCTGATTATGATGCATTTTTTAAAACAACCCAAATATTTTCGATTTTTTTTGAACGGAATTTAAGGACCGAAGTCTAGACGCGAACCAAGATTTAAGACTTACCTAGCGCGCTTTATGTATAAAACATGAGCTCTGCGGCTTCTTTTAGCTGCGCATTTAGAACGGGGGCCTTATTCACTTCAAAGGTCACTTGATCAAGAGCTATTAGAAATTCCATGGACATCCCAGGATGATTTGCCATCTTTTCCAGATGCAAATTTGAACCGACAATGATTAATGGGGACTCCTCATCCCTCACTTGTTTTTGATATTTAGCTAAAAACAATTGCTGCTTTAAATTTAATTCCAAAATATCAGGAATAAAAATAGTCATGGATCCTAACTTTTTAACTTCTTCTAGACTTTGATTAGAATGGCTGTCAAAGGAAACATTTAAATTCTTTAAGGGAACAAAACCCCAGCGGTTTTCAAGCTCATGAATTTGATGTGCCACTTTTAAAATTCTTTCAGGTACTCCATTCAAGTGAATGACCTGAGAAATAATCCGATTTTGTTTTGTTTCAGGAATAACATGAGGACTAACATAAGAACTAACATCAGGACGAACAAAGGAAAGAGAATTCACAGGAAAATTATTTTGATGAATCTCTTGGAACTCCGAGTATAAAAGTGGAGTCAATGTCTTTTTGACCAAAGAAGAAAGGGTTAAATGCTGTTCGGATTCAATTTCAATGGCCTTCTTAACAATAGCAACGCCTAAAAAAAGTTGATCTTGAAAAATAGGAATCAACATGTCCTTTTTATTAAAGTAGAAATCAGAATCTCGTTTCAATGAGTTTAATTCTGTCAATCTGTTGATTTCTAACCCTTTGCCAAACTTATCTTTAACAAGAAATTTCAACTTGTTAATTGATGATAACTCACCCGATTCCCACATAATTCCCCCAAACCCAATGTGATTTTCAATATACTGAACCAACACAACATACAATTGTTGTGCCGTAAAGGCCCTTGTCTCTATGAAAAATATTTACTTGTTTTCGGTTAATTAAATCTAAAGAATTTCTAGGGTTTTACCATTTGAAGAATTAACCTGTCGTTAACTTGCACATTAAAAACAAAAGAGCGATTTTTTCAAATCGCTCTTTCCTATGACTATCAGGTAGTTTTTACAGTTTTAACAACTTTCACAAGCTTGATTTATCCCGCGACTTAGCTCGCGACTTGGATCGCAACTTAGCTCGCAACTTTTCAAGTGATTTATCTGGTGATACGTCTTTTATCCAAACCAAATTGCTGAACTTTATCAATTAAATTAGCTCTGCTGATTCCTAATTCTTTTGATAATTTAGATTTATTCCAACCCGTTCTTCTTAACCCCTCACGAATCATTTCTCTTTCAAGTTCTTGAATCGCATCTTTTAATCTGCCCTGAAGTCTAGCGCCTTGAACTTTATTAGACTCTGAGGCTTCAATAATTTTTGGGGAAAGATTTTCTACCGTGATTTTTGTCTCTGTGCCCGACAAGACATACACACGTTCAATTTCGTTTTGTAATTCTCTGACATTTCCTGGCCAAGCGTAATCATAAAGTTTCTCCAGAGCTCTGCTGGTTAAAACTTTCGTAACGCCACCAGCGTGTTTTTGTTCCGACACTTTTTTCATAAAATAATCCACAAGATAAGGAATATCTTCTTTTCTTTCTCTTAATGGAGGAACGCGGATATTGATAATATTTAATCGATAAAACAAATCTTCTCGGAAGGTCCCTTGCTCAATCATTTCCTTTAGGTTTTTGTTGGTAGCTGCAATAATGCGGACGTCAATTTTTTTAGTTTCCGTAGACCCAACAGCCATAAAAGTACCTTCTTGAATCACGCGAAGTAATTTGACCTGCATGGAAGGTGAAATATCCCCAACCTCATCTAAAAACAATGTTCCCTTATCGGCGCTTTCAAACAAACCCTTTCGATCTTTGACCGAGCCGGTATAAGCACCTCTTACCGCACCAAACAATTCAGCCTCAAGCAAGTTATCATTTATAGCGGTAAAGTTCTGTGCTACAAATATTTTGTCTTTCCTGTTTGAATGATAGTGAATTGATTTTGCAATTAATTCCTTCCCCGTTCCATTCTCTCCCTGAATCAACACCGTCGTATCAGATCCACGAATTTTATCTAACAACCCATACATTTCTTGCATGGGTTTAGATTTGCCGACCATAGAATCATACTTAAATCTTTTTCCCAATTCGTTATTTAATTCTCTAATACGGTCGTCTCTTCTTGTAATTTCCAAGTGAAGAGTCACGATCTCTTGAGCTACAAGTTCGCACAGCTCACAGTAATGTTGTCTTTCTTGATCATCTAAATACTTCATTTTTATAATCAACTTTTCAATGTAATCACCAGGAACACCAAATGCAGCAAGCCGTTCCTTAACTTCCAATAATCTTTGTTGAACTTGATCATCTTTGAAATACCCCAATGCCACTACTGTTCCAACACAGTCATTTTCAATCATGATCGGAAATATACCAATATCAAAACCAGCCATTTCCCATTTCTTAAGGGCATATTTATTATTTGTTGATCTTAAATCTTCAAGAGTTTTTGTTACCAATTCCCCTAGGTTAGCTTTTCCAGCATCTTTTTCTAGAAGATAACCAATGGCAGGATTATTAAATACGAGCTTGCTGCTATCTATTCCCTTTAACTCACCACGCTCATCACTAAACACAACATCAATATTCCACCATGTATTTAAGATGTGTTTTAATTTTTTGATAACATGAATATGTTCAAACTCGTTCCAATTAATCATCGACATAAAGTCTCCTTAATTTTTTGATCCATCAACCTGTATATTCTCACTACATCCATCGTCTAAAGTTTAAACAAACTTTAGAGTAAACTGCTAAAAAAGTTGTAATCTCATTTTGAGACACAAAGAAAGTGAACACCTCCCAATTCCCAAGGCCCCTTAGGCAACACTAAACTAGAAATCCTAGACGAAGGACTTTAATCACTAGATGAAAATTTTTCATCCACATTGTTCTATAAACTCTTTTAACTTACTTAGGGCAGGTCTGTTTTTTGAAGAGCTTTAAGGAGTGAAAAAATATTTTGTTTCCTCTTTCTTTATTCATTCTTGCGTTTTTGCCCTCGTCACTTTTTTTTCATTCAATCCAGAATGGTTTCCACTTCCAATGGTTAAACCGGAGGCTCGTCCCAATTTAATCACCTTTTCAATTGAAGAAACCTCTGCAGTCGCTGGCTCTTCAGCTCCAGGCTTTTTCTCAGGCCCCAGTAAAGCTACTTCTAAAATTAAAGATTCGAAAATTAAGCACCAAGCTCCACAATTCAACTCTAAAGTAAATTCTCATCTTCCTCAGGGTGATCCAACTTATAGTGGTCCAACCAATAACAGTCCTTCCTATAGTGATCCAACTCATTTCGATGACATCGATGACATCGCTATGCCTGAGCTCGCTCATGTAAGTTCTGAAGACTTAAGTGACAGCACCCACTCTTCCCTCCGTTTTGATGAAATAAAAAAATCCTTTGATGAAATTGATAATGAAGATTCAAAAAAAATAGTGGCTGTTAATAATGAGTTCGAGCAATTAAGCTCGGAAGAATTAGCTTCCATTGACAAACAGTCTGACACTATTAAAGAACAGAACGCTTCTCTTGACAGTTTGGTTTCGAAAAGAAAATCAGAGCTGGCTCAAGAGAAAAGTAATTTAGGTATCCAAAGACAAAAAACCAAAGTTGCAAGTAATGCTTCCGGAGAGTCTTCGTCTTCAAGCTTTGGAAGAGGGAAAGCTGGGCAAATAAGTGGAGATAATCAAAATGGCGCTGGTGGGACGGGAACTACTGGTGAGATCAGAAAACTCGAAGATCTTCGACAAGTACCAGGAAATTTAAAGCCTGAGTATGATACTGAAGATCGTGTTCAAGGATTATCTGGAAATATTGTTGTCTATGGTTATGTCACCAAAAGTGGATCGATATCTTCCTTTAAATTGATGCAATCCACGGGACATCGAAGTTTAGATCAAAAAACTTTAAATGCACTTAAAAGATGGAGATTCTATCCAGGACAAGATGGGTGGGTTGAATTACCCTTTAAATGGGACCTAAAGGGTGGCGTTCAACAAAAGCCCACCCTCTTGAAAAGACAATAAGAAACTATTCGCCAAATAACTCTTTATCTGTTTTCGTTGTACCTTGAGATCTTAATTTTGCTTTTCTTTTAACACCTTTACGAACAAGTTTTCTTTTTCTGATAATTTTGGTACGTCTAGTTTTTGATGCCATTTTGTCTCCTCTTTTTTAACAAGATCATTTGAGTTATCAAAAAGGAACCATTAAGTCAACGGAATGCCTTACTTGAGTGTAATCTTTAGAATCAGATAAATAAGCATAGTTTATCTTAAATTTGGGCAAATCAAAGCCCATCCCAATTGTCATTAAATCATTAATATTCAAAGAGTTTTTTTGATATCCAAGTCGTAACAAGGTCCATCGATTTAAATAATTTTCAACTCCAAACATCAGGCTTCCCTCATTTAACTTAAACCGACCTTCGCTCAAATAGTCGACCCGAGCTCGCAAAAATCCTTTGTACACATAATGATACCCAACTCCAATTTTTGGTTCCACTCGATTTTCCAAAGGCCAATTATCTGGAGATTTGTTCAGATCATAAAGCACCACTCCAATAGCTTTATTTTGGCTCACTAAATAAGTCATTCCCAAATCCAAATTTGCCAAATTGAACATCGCCTCCCCAACTCTGGCTTGAGAATACCCTAAGGACATTCCCAATGAAATTCTTTTTGAAAAAGGCTCTGCAAAGGACAATTTGAAGTTTTTAAAATCTAACTTTTGATAAACATAAACCGCGGCAGGAATAACCGTTTCCATTGTGTTATCAGAAATGCTTATCGCCGTTTCGCCTGGAGCATACCGAGTGTAAAAATTGAACCCAAATAAATAAACCAAACTCGCTGGATTTAACGTGCTCACATCCCCAGGGCCTACTGCAGCCCTACCCGCGCCACCAAGTGCCGAAGAGGACGCGCTGAGATGAGAGGCCGTCGAATCTAAAGAGGCCCAAGCTGTATGAAATAAATGGAGAGAAACTAAAATCGAGAGCAAATACATCATCTGAAGCCTCTTTCGCTTTCATTCCATAAAAGTTTAAAGACTTTAGCAACCTTAATTTTTAGTTATCTTTTCGTGCACACTGTCACGTATTCGGTGCAGTAGTCTGTTGGCATGTTGCCGGCGGCATCTGTTTTGTTGGCTTTATAATAACTGCCGTCAAATTTATGATGACAGGCTAAATTTCCTTGATAGGTCACTTTATATTTTCCAAAATGGGTTCCCCCATCAACTGCTTTTCTGTCTTCGTCGGGATAACAACTATATTTTTTAGGTACGACACAGCCATATTGCAAATTAATGTCCCATTCATTGTCGGGTAAATGCCTGCGAACCATTTCTAAAATTTGAGCGTAGGTCTTACCAGCGTAAGCACCGCCACCATAGACCGATTCGACTGGTGGTATCGAGTTAAGCGTTGCATATTCCATCTTAGGACACAAGCCTGCTTTGATAATGGAACCATCAATAACGGCACCCGAGTTATTTATATTTAGAGCATTTCCTGCGCTATTATAATATTTGTAGTAATTGGCCAAATTCACTTTGGTTGCACTAGCGACCACAGGCTTATTGGCTTCTATAATTCCCGAGTCTGTGGAAACAGCCAAATTAACTGCAGCATCAAGGGAAGACCACAGAAAAGCAGCATCCTCTGATCTCACAATTTTGAATTTAAGTCCACAATCCCAATCAGAACCTGAAACAACGCGATTGTTTAGTAAATCAACTTCCGTCACTTGTGCTAATTGATTGTTGGGATGATACGCCCAGGTGCTTGGAACTTTGCCCATATCTATGGGATTTTGAAATATGAGCTGATACCCCCTTGCATTTGCAGAGGTCATCATATCTGTTTCGCTTGTTTCCTGAGAAATCAAAACGGCTTCATTCGTATGAGAAAATCCTATAACAATTTGGGCATCAATATCGCCAATCTTATTAAAGGCATTTCGATAAGCCTCAGAGGTTTGAGGACTGTTGTTAATACTAAATTCGGCTTCAATAGCTCTTGAGTCTCCCGTCGCCTTGGGAAAGAAATTGACAAAATCCACACTTTGTTCAGCTTTCATGGCTTCTGCTATTAAAGATTCGGCCCATCGCAAATCCGTTAAATCCCCCAGAACTTGAATGATATCAATTCCAATGGATGGACTACCCGTTTTAAAAAACACATTTCCAAGACGATTGCCTTTATTGATAGACCTTATGGAGATTTGCGGCCGGACATCTGCATTCATCGAAGATTCGCCCAAAAGTCTTTCAACTTGTTCCTTTGTTATATCTGGATTTGGGTAATCAGGTTTTAAGGTTTTTTTAAAATAGCTTACAAATTCCTGCGTTATTCTCACTCCCGATTTAGGGACTTTATCAGAAATCTCACCAGATGAAGACAAGATTTTGGAAACTGCAGACTCGTAACTGCCCACTTTAAAAGTAAATGTTTTACCCTGTGAAGAGGGACTATTACAAGAATTATAGGTAATCATGTCAAGGCTTGCTTCAAAAGCAAAAGGGGCAGCACTTGCTGGATTGTAAACAGTTGAGGCACCGTCATTAGCCGCATCAAATCCAGCCTTGCCACAGTTTTGAAAAAAAACCACTGCGAGTAAAGAAGAAAAGACAACAACAAAAAGACTAAATAAAGACCTTTTTTGCCTTTTAAGATGAGCAAACGCTTTAAATAACATGAAGACTCCCCTTTTGAGATAATAACACATTTTGTCTTTTCAGCCCAATTGGATTATTACTTGCCTCATTTTAAAACGTTTGAGATTTTCAAGACCATGAAAAAAGTGAAGAAAGCTATAATTCCTGCCGCTGGTCTAGGAACAAGATTTTTGCCTGCAACCAAAACGGTTCCCAAAGAAATGTTAACGATTGTGGATGCCCCTATCATTTTTTATGTTGTTGAAGAAGCCGTGAACTCGGGCATAGAAGACATTATTCTTATTGCTGGGAGAGGCAAGCATGCCATTGAAGATTTTTTTGATACCTCCTATGAAATAGAGGACCGTTTGCTCAAAGATGGAAAGACTGAAATACTTGAACGTCTAGAAAAAATTAGAAATATGGCAAATATAATTTCGATAAGACAAAAGCAGGCCCTAGGTCTTGGCCATGCTATCTGGTGTGGAAAAAAAATTGTTGGGAACGAGCCTTTTGCCGTTCTTCTTGGGGACGAAATCACCGTCAAAACACAAAAGCAAGAAGCCATCACTAAGACCTTGGTGGATGCTTTTGAAACATCTAATAGATCCTCCATTGGGGTCATGAAAGTGGACGACAACCTGGTTTCAAAATATGGAATTGCAGAAACAAATTCTTTGCTCCCAGAAATTTTCAAATCCAAGTCTGGCAAGACTCTGGAAAGATTTGCTGTTTCTAAACTCCTTGAAAAACCAAATAAGAACGATACCCTCTCTCGATGGGCTATCACAGGGAGATATGTTTTATCACCGCAAATATTTGAAATTCTTGAAAATCAAAAGCCTACCAAAAATAATGAAATCCAGTTAACTGACGCTCTTGATAAACTCATTGCTATCGAAGGGGTTGATGTTTATCCCAATTCTTGTTTACGTTACGATGCCGGTGACAAGGTTGGGTACTTACAGGCCAACATTGAATTTGGTTTAAGAAATCCTGAAATCAAAACAGAGCTTAAAAATTATTTATTATCTCTTTCGCAAAAACTAGCAGAAGGAAGTTTTGAATGACCTGCTCAAACTCAAATCTCTTTAAGTTTTTAATTACAGTTTGGTTTCTTTCGTTTATTTCTCTCTACAGTTTTGCTTATATCCCACCACTCAAAATGATTCTTTCACGAACTGCAGAGAATTCTGGGAATGGCATTTATAGCAACGAGTTAGAAATCATTTTTTCGGATGGCTCTCATGAGGCTTCAACCAAAGAGCTGTGGACCATCGAAAATGATCGAACTTTGAAGGTTCATGTTACAGGCCTGAAGGACCTCAAGGGATTAAATTTAAATTATCTGTACTTGTCTGGTCAACGTTGGGCCAGGAAAAACAATAACAAAGCGTCCATTAAAATTTCTGATGATTTTATCGAGAAATGGCATCATTTTAGAAATTCTGATCTACTTTATAAATCGTTGTTAGCCCATGGATTTGTGACCGATGAAGATTCAAATTTAAAACTTTCACGAATTCAAGGCGTCGTGGCCTATTCCATCAGCGACCATAAAAATAACGATCCCTTAGCTCCCAGATTCTGGATTGAGCAAGATTTTTTTCTTATTCGAAAATTAAGACTTAGCTCGGGTGCCGAAGTCAGCATGGATAATTACAAATCCTTTTCTAAAAGCTTGCACTACCCCAAAGAGCGCACCCTTAAATGGGGAAATAATTCGATCCTCATTAAGACAGTGACCGTTAACGCAAGGTCAGGAAGCCAGGGAAACCTCTTTTCACCCCAGTCCTTAGAGATTAATAATCAATCCGAAGTCTTGCTGAATCATCCCTTAAAATCACAAATCGAAGAATTTTACACTCGATTTAGATGACTTCAAAATTTGCGAAGGTGGCCGTTGCCGCCCCGTTAAAAACCTTATTAACTTATTCTATTCCTGAGGAGTTTTCAGAAATTAAAATAGGTAGTGTGGTGAACGTCCCACTGGCCAACCAGTTCACTCGAGGAATTGTTTTTCAAATTGAACTGGAAACCCCATCGGCTTCCCATTCCTTTAAAATCAAGCCTATAAAAGGCATAGAAACCGATTACTCTCCTGAAATGATATCGCCTTACTTGCCTTGGATAGCATGGATTTCTGAATATTATTTATATGCCATTGGCCTAGTGGCAAGTCTTTTGTTCCCTCCATTAGAGAAAAAAACAAAAGTTTCTACCAGAAAGAAATCTCCCATTCCTGATGTCGAGATGGAGATTCCCTATTCCATGAATGAGGAACAACAAAAAATTTATTCCGATATTTCACAAAACTTAAATTTTTCAGTTCATCTGCTTTACGGAATTACAGGCTCTGGCAAAACAGAAGTTTATTTGCAACTCTTTAAACATATCATCGGCCAAGGGAAAAAGGGTTTGTTCCTTCTACCGGAAATTTCCCTTACTCCTCAATTGGTTTCTCGGTTCGCAAAAAGATTTGGAAATCAAATTTCCTTGCTCCATTCTCAGCTAACCGATAGAGAGCGAACCCAGTTTTGGTGGGATATGGTCGAGGGTGATAAAAAAATTCTTATTGGCGCTAGGTCTGCAATGTTTTGCCCCATACCCAATCTGGGCCTCATTGTCGTTGATGAAGAACACGAAACAAGTTTTAAACAAGATGAAAAATTAAAATACCATGGCCGTGATACCGCGATCATGTTAGGAAAATTTCTGAATTGCCCTGTGATATTGGGATCAGCCACCCCTAGTTTTGAAAGTTGGAATAATGTTTTACAAAAAAAATATCAACTCCATAGATTAACTAAAAGGGTTGGAACCGCCGTCCTACCAGAAATAGAAATCGTGGACTTAAAACTCAGCAAAGAACGGTCTAAGGAATTGAATCTTCCATTTTGGATGAGCGAGCCTCTATATAATGAAATTCAAATTCACCTTGGTGATGGTAATCAGATAGCCCTTTTCTTAAATCGAAGAGGCATGTCCCAAACCGTTATCTGCCCGGCCTGCGGTCACACCCGTGAATGTCCTAATTGTGATATCAAATTGACTCTGCATGCTCATAATCATTTGGTATGTCACTATTGTGATTACCATGAAAGTTTTAAAAAAAAATGCCCCGACTGCAAAGAAGGAGAGCTAGAACCTTTAGGCATTGGAACAGAGGCCATAGAACAAGAAATAAAAAAACTTTTTCCCCTCGCTCGCCTTGCCAGGGTGGATCGCGATGAAATTCAAACTCGCCAAGATCTTGAAAGTGTTGTCGAGAAAATGGAAAAAAACGAAATTGATATTCTTATCGGAACACAAATGATTTCTAAGGGCTTAGATTTTGCGAATCTAAAACTGGTCGGGTTAATTATTGCCGATATCGGTTTAAATATGCCCGATTTCAGATCTGGCGAAAAAAGCTTCCAATTAATCACTCAAATGAGTGGCCGTGCCGGCCGTCATGTCAAAGAAAACGAAAAACCCGGAAAGGTAATCTTACAAACTTTTAATCCAGAAAATCAAAGTGTGCTTTATGCTCTTAACTCAAATTTTGAGGGATTTGCTGAATTCGACCTTGCTAATCGAAAATCCCTTAACTACCCTCCTTTTGGTAAAATCATTTCATTTCGCATTCAATCCAATAAAATGGACAAGGCTCATCAAACCGCCAAAAAACTGGCTTACCGCTGTCTGAGTCTAAAAATACAAAATGAAAAATATCAAGAAATGGAAATTCTCGGTCCCGCAGAATCTCCGATATTCAAAATTCGAGGAGACTTCCGATATCAACTACTCATCAAATCTACAAATAAAATATTGATAAATCAATTCGTAAAACACGTTCTCCACGACGAAAAATGGGTCCCGTCAGCTGTAAGAATTATCACCGACGTAGACCCACAAAGTTTATTGTAACCTAATCAAATACATTTCAACAGATCACAGGCATTTCAATTAATTAACTTAAGAATAAATCTGACGACTTAGTATTAATTTTGAATTTTTGCTTTTGGATTGTTAACTTTTTCTAATACTTCCATCAAAGAATAGTCATTTGTTTGACCATTTTCAAAAGTTAGATATAATTTATCGTTAGGTTGATCAATTTTAATATCCTTTACACTAGAATATGGTTTATTTTTTGCGTTTAACAAATAAGCAAATTCGTTTGTTCTCGTTACGACAATCACCTCTCCAGATTGAGTTAAAGCAAACAACCGACCTTCCAATTGTTTAGTTTCCTTAAATTTTCCAAAAATATTTATTTTATTGTATTCACAAGCACGTGTGGTTGATCCAAAATCTGTTGTTAATGAAACTAAAGTATCATTATCTTTAAAAACAACTTTAGTTGAATATTTTGTTCCATCTTCTCTTTTTCCACCCTGTACAACAGAACAATCATGTCCAGCAGTTTGATAATTTGCCAAATTTGCTGCATAAGTTCCGCAAGCTTTGCTTACTTCTTTCATGCAAGTTTCAAACTTTGCAGCATTTGAAGAAGCTGCTACTAATAATAAAAGGGCCAACGTTTTTTTCATATTAAATTCTCCTTTGAATAATAAATAATTAAATTATTATTGTTGTTTGTTTTTTATTGTTTCAATGGGGGCATAATAGTTTTGAGTATAAAAAATTCCTACTGTAGACTTTTAGACAGTAATTTTTGCAAAATCGCTAAGTTTTATTATGACTTGATCTCTTAAGTATTAATAGAGATGATGGTTTTTATGATTCAATGCCCTAAATGTGGTCTTCAAGTTACAGAGCTACAAACACTTGATCCTGAAACCATTTCTCAATTAAGTGCTGTTGGGGAAACGGTGACAACGTCCATTTGTATGGTTTGCGCCTCTGATCTGAGAAAAACCTTATCCTTAAGCAAGGGGGGTGTTCTTTTGGCCCAAGAGCGAGCCAAAGAACAATACCGCTTAGACTTATGGAAAAACAGAGTGACTCTCATTAAAAACGCCAGAATTTTATTAAATAATAAAAACTATTCACAGGCTGCAATCACTTATGAAAAGTATTTGAAAATTTTAGATATTGTTTTTGCCCTAAAAAAGGGTGATCTTCTTGCTCCTAATCACTTTAAAGACTCGGCACGTACCAGTGAAATCACCGTTCTCACTTCAGTCTATTGGGACCTTCTTCGTATCTACGATACCAACGAGAAATATGCACAAAGGCAAATAGCTGCCGCTAGACAGTTAGCGATTTTTGTCCAATATTCCCCGATTTTTCCAGATATCATGAAAAGGGCCCAGTCTTTTGTAAAATCTGCCAAAAGACCCCAGGCAATTAAACTCTTTATTAAAGAATCTTCGATGCAAAGACCACGATGTTTTATTGCTAGTTCCTGCTTTGAAAGCTCTTTTGCGCCAGAAGTTATTTACTTGCGACTCTTTCGCGACTATTTTTTAAATTCAAGCAGACTAGGCTCCTTTTTAGTTCAAGTTTACTACACTCTTTCTCCAAGCATCGCAAAGGCCATCGATCATTCGAGAGTTTTAAAAGCTATTTTTAAAGTGCTCATTAAATTTCTCATCAGTTTTATAAGGCTCATTTATTAATTGCCCCTATAACCCCTATAAAGAGCCTGTCCCCAAAAGGTCAGATACAAGGCGTGATTCCGTCAAAAAACTCGTTGAAGCTTACTTTATGTAAGTTGGAACGAATTTTTTGACGGGCCAACGAAGTAGATGACCTTTTGGGGACAGGTTCATTAATTGAAAAATAAGGTTCTCACTGAGACAAGAAAGTGTTATGACTTTATTGTGTTATTTAACTCAGTTTAAAACAGATTGGAATTGTTCGATGAGTTCTCAGCCCTATGATTATGCTATTGTTGGCAGTGGTCTTCCTGGAATGATTTTAGCTTCCGTATTGAGCCGGTTGACTTCAAATATTGTATTGATTGATGGACTCGACACCTACGGTGGTTGCCATAAAAAAATCACGACACCACTAGGTCCCATGGAAAATGGTTTTCGTTTTTTTCCTCAAGCCCAGAGCACTCAAAAGGCTCTTGCTTTTATGGAATCAATTTTAAACTTGAAACTTATTTCTTCGCTCAGGGAAACCACCCCGTCTACCAATGAAAATGGTCATTTTAAACATTTTGTTGGCTTTGGTGAGCAACATGTTGAGTTTTATGATGAGCTCTCTTATTTTCTTTCCTCAGAACAAGTTCTGCTTACCCTTCCTGTTTATGAATGGCCCACCCTCTTAATGAAACAATTCAAAGGACAATTTTTACCACGGTCGATTCTTACAAAGTTTGTATCTGAAGGAAATCACGTTAAACATGCAATCATCAATGGAACAAAAAATATTGAGGCCAAACAGTTTATATTTGCTGGCTCTTTTAAAGACCTTGCTCTTCTTCTTCCCAATGATTATTTATCTAGCAAGGCCAAGAACAAACTAAATAAATCTGTTTATTGGACTGCCCTTTGTCTTGATCTTTGCCATAAAGAAATCATCACACAAAATAATTTTATTCATGTTTTAAATGGCACCACCCAAGATGAAATAGGGCCTTGTGTGGGGCAATTTTTTAATTCTAAAGAAAAACCGGATTGTCAATACTCACAGTGGATTACTTTTGTTGATGAAGAGCTCACTGATGACAGCGAGGCTGCGGCCAACGCTCTTAAAAAAATGAAAAGACAAATTAAGAGAGCCTACCCTCACGCCTTGGAGGGATTACTTCTGGAACGTATTTTTGTTTATTCTAATTATGCCGGCGAGGCGATTATCAAAGTGAATCCTGACCAGACAATTCCAGGTCTGGATAATTTATCTATTGCTTGTGGAACACAAAATTCCCATAAGAATATAGTTGGTTCTATTTTACAGGCTCAATTAATTCTAAATAATTTAGGCGTTGAATTGAGTCAATTAACTCATGTAACTCAAGAAGTTTTTGATCCAAAAGAAGAAATCGGTTCCCAATTTGAAACCAGTACGGAAGTGACCTTATGAAAAATTTATATTTTTTATTTGTTTTTCTATTTATTTTTGTCAGCAACTCTCCAAGCTATTCTGAAACGATAGGCAAACTTCCAAAGCTTAATATTGATCAAACGAAAATCACGGCTTCAGGAGTTTCGGCGGGGGCCTATATGGCTGTTCAGCTGAATGTCGCCTTATCCTCTGTTTTTACCGGCATTGCTTCCATTGCTGGGGGCATCTATTGGTGTTCCGAAGGAAATGTTTTTAAAGCTCAGGTGAATTGTATTAAAAATCCTTTTTTGATAAACGTTGACTCTAAAATAGAAAAAGCAAAAAGCGAAGAGGCAGCTCAAAACATTGACTCCTTACAAAATATTCAAAAATCCCGAATTTACGCCTATGCCAGTCCAAAAGATGGAATCATGAATCCTGATAATACTAAAAAATTAATCGAATTTTATTCGCATTTTACAGCTAAAGAAAATATTTTCTTAAGAAACACGGTGAATTCAGGGCATGGCTGGATCACCAATAATTATGGTAACGCTTGTGAAGACAGAAAACTTCCTTGGCTGAATAATTGTCATTTTGATTTGGCCGGAGATTTTTTAACTCACTTTTATGGACACCTTAATCCACCCATGGTTGAAAGAAAACGGTTTTCCTCCTCACCGACTGCGAATCTTTTTAAATTCGATCAAACCGAATTTAATGATTCCAAAGCCCACCTCTATCCCTATGGCTGGGTCTATGTTCCCACTGGCTGCTCCTCTGCTGGAGGGCAAAAGTGTAAACTACATGTGGCCTTACATGGTTGCCAAATGAACCCAGATTATATTCAAGATATTTTTGTTGTAAACTCTGGGATTAATGGTTGGGCTGAAACAAATAATATCGTTGTCCTCTATCCTCAAAATGAAAAATCACTATTGTCGAATCCCTATGACTGTTGGGACTGGTGGGGTTATTCTGATTCAAATTTTGCAAATCGCAAAGGACCTCAAATAGTCGCCATTCAAAAAATGGTATATCGTCTGTTGGGTCTGTACTAAACTTTTCTGAGGCTTGGCTACGGCCAAGTCGCAGGGAGTCCGACCGACGAGAACGAAGAGTTGAGTCATAGGTGAGACCCCTGCTACCAAAAGACTTGCCACTGAGCAACGAGCGTGTTACCTACTACTTCCAATACACACTTCCGGTTACTTACTGGTCCCTGAGAAAGGGGTACTCTTTAGGTTTTCCAAGATAGCTCTGCTATCGCCCTAAAGCTCTGACTGGAAGGAGGCATAACCAGAAAAAGGAGAATCAAATGGCTCAAGTGACCATGAAAGAGATGCTTGACGCGGGAGTTCATTTTGGACATCAAACCCAGCGTTGGAACCCAAAAATGAAGAATTATGTTTATACCGCTAGGGGTGGTATTCATATTATCGATCTTCAAAAAACCGTTTTAAAAGCTAATAGCGCGGCTGATTTTGTGAAAGAAATCGCGGCTAACGGTGGTAAAATGATTTTGGTAGGAACTAAGAAGCAGGCTATTGAGCCCATCCAAGAAGCGGCTTATAGGTCTGGACAATATTTTGTCACAAAAAGATGGCTTGGTGGAATGTTGACTAATTTTGAAACCATCAAATCTTCCATTGATCGCCTCAGAAGAATCGATCAGATGAAAGAAAAGGGCGAGTTCAATTACTTAACAAAAAAAGAACGAGCTAAATTAGAAAAAGAATACTTAAAACTTTCTGAGTACCTTACGGGTATTAAGGACATGAAAGAAAAACCAGCTGTAATGTTTGTTGTGGACTTACCTAAAGAGCACATCGCCGTTGCTGAGGCAAAAACTCTTGGTATTCCCGTTGTTGCTATCGCCGATACCAATTCCGATCCTGAAGGAGTGGAGTATCCTATCCCTGGAAATGATGATGCCATTAGGTCTATTAAATTATTTTCAAATTTAATTGCTGATTCTTTTATTGAAGGGGCTAAACTTTGGGAACAAAAATTAAGAACCATGACTGATAAACAGTCTGATGTTGAGAAAACAGATAAGGCCGATAAAACAGAAAAAGTGGATAAAGATGTTCGACCTAGAAAAACCAAAGCTGGTGGAAAACCTGAAGCTCCCAAAAAAGCTGCTGGTCCAGAAGTTGTTAAAGTTCAAAAACAAAGAAAACTGGTTGCTGCTGGTTTAGCGGAAGAAGTTGAAATTCAAGCTGAACTTGAAAATTCTGAAGTGCCTGCGCCCGAGGGCGAATAGCTCTTCAGTAATAATTTCATTTAACACAACTTTTTGAAAATCAAATTTAGGAGATGTCATGGCTATCACAGCAACACTAGTGAAAGAATTAAGGGAAAAAACTAATGCCGGAATGATGGATTGCAAAAAAGCCCTTGAGGAAACTCAAGGGAATTTCGACGCAGCAATTGAATGGCTAAGAGTCAAAGGATTGTCTGCGGCAACTAAGAAAGCTGGTAGAATTGCAGCTGAAGGTTTAGTTTATGCAGAATCAAATGGCAAAGTAGGAGTTGTTGTAGAAATAAACTCTGAAACAGATTTCGTTGCCAGAAATGATGGTTTTAAAGAATTCGTTAAAAACATGGCTACCCATGTAACACAATCAGGCTCTACAGCTGATATCTTAAACCAAAGTTATTTTAAAAATCCCTCGCAAACCGTTGGCGATGTTTTAAAAGAAACTATTGCTAAAATTGGCGAAAATGTCGTTGTTCGAAGAACCCAAAAATTTGAATCAAGCCCAACAAGTTATGTTCATACCTACATTCATGGCGAAGGCAAAATTGGTGTCTTATTAGAAGTGGCTGCTGGAACCGCTGCCGCGTTAACTTCCCCTGATTTTAAAACTTTTACCCAAGATGTAGCTCTTCATATTGCCGCGATGAATCCAATGGCTTTATCATCGGCTCAAGTGCCTGCAGAAGTCGTTACTAAAGAAAAAGAAATCTTGAAGGCTAAAAATTTAGAACAAGGTAAAAAACCAGAAATGATTGAAAAAATTGTGGAAGGTCAAATTAGAAAATTCTTAGCAGAAAGCTGTCTTGTTGAACAAGCCTTTGTTAAAAATCCTGATTTGAAAGTTAATGATTACGCGAAAGAAACAGCTAAAAAACTTGGAACTACAGTTGAGATCAAAAGATTTACTCGTTTTGAACTTGGCGAAGGTATCGAGAAAAAATCTGCTGACTTTGCCGCTGAAGTCGCTGCCACAGTGAAAGGTCACTAATTTGAAAGGGCCAGTTTTTAAACGAATCTTACTCAAACTAAGCGGAGAGGCTTTGGCTGGTAAAAGCGGAACGGGTATTAACACGGCGGTTATTAAACAAATCGCTCAGGACATTGCCGTTGCATACAAAACAGGTGTGCAAATAGGTTTGGTTATCGGTGGTGGCAATATATTTAGAGGTATTGCCGCTAGTGCTGACGGAATGGATCGGGCCAGTTCTGACTATATGGGAATGCTTGCAACCATGATCAATTCTCTTGCCTTACAGGATGCTCTTGAAAAAGAAGGTATCCCTACCAGAGTTCAAAGCGCTATTGCAATGGCAGAAATTGCTGAGCCCTATATTCGAAGAAAAGCGATTCGCCATCTTGAAAAGGGAAGAATTGTCATATTTGGAGCTGGTACAGGTAACCCTTATTTCACAACAGATACAGCTGCTTCACTGAGAGCTATGGAAATAAATGCTGAAATAATTATGAAGGCCACCAAAGTTGATGGAATTTACGATAAAGACCCAGTAAAAAATAGTGATGCCAAAAAGTTTAGTCAAATCAGTTATATTGAAGTTTTAAACAAAGGCCTTCAAGTGATGGACTCTACTGCGATTAGCCTTTGCATGGACAATAAGCTTCCCATCATGACGTTTGATTTAATGAAATCTGGCAATATTTTGCGGGCCATTTTAGGTGAAGATATTGGAACTGTTGTTCAATAAACTGCAATAAGCAGTTCAATAGACAGCTCAATAAACGAGGAGAAATTAATGATTCAAAATGTTAAAAAAAACACTCAAGAGAAAATGGAAAAGTCATTAAAAGCATTGACCGAAGAGTTAAAAAAAGTTCGCACAGGAAAAGCTCAAGTTTCCATGCTTGATAATATTAAAGTTAATTACTATGGCTCTTTAGTTCCTCTTTCCCAAGTCGCTTCGATTTCTACCCCGGAACCACGTTCATTTATGATTGCTCCCTGGGAAAGCACTGTCCTTAAAGATATTGAAATGAGTTTGATAAAAAGTGATCTTGGCATGGCCCCAATGAATGATGGTAAAGTGATCCGCCTTAAGGTTCCCGATCTCACAGAAGAACGAAGAAAAGATCTTGTTAAACAAGTCAAAAAAACGGCCGAAGACATGCGCGTGGCCATTAGAATGTCTCGACGAGATGCTAACGATGAAGTAAAAAAAGCCTTAAAAGATAAGGCTATTTCTGAAGACGAGTCCAAAAAGTCAGAAACTGAAATTCAGAAAATGACGGATGATTATATCAAAAAAATCGATGTCTTAGCTGAAGAAAAAGAAAAATCACTATTAACAATTTAATAACTATTCAATAGGTCTCAAGTGAACTTAAAACTCCCTAAACACTTAGCAATAATTATGGATGGAAATGGCCGCTGGGCTAAGTTGAAAAACAAACCCAGGGTTGTTGGGCATGTCAAAGGAACAAAGGTTGCTAAACAAATAATTACTGATTGTTCAAGGTTAGGAATCCAAAATTTGACCCTCTATGCTTTCAGTACTGAAAACTGGTACCGTCCTCAAAATGAAGTTTCCTTTTTAATGAAAATACTTCGTCGCTACTTAAAAAAAGAAACGCAAAATCTGGTTAAAGAAAATATTCGGTTTTCAGTAATTGGAGATTTAAACAGACTACCATCAGATGTTATTGAAACCATTAAGAATTCCATTCAAGCGACGGCTACGTGTACAGGTCTAAATTTGATATTTGCTATCAGCTACGGCTCTCAACAAGAAATTACAGATGCCATGAAGTCTATCGGAAGAAGTTTGCTCACTGGTGAGCTAAATCTTGAGGATATTGATACGGCACTAATATCAAAACGTCTTTCCACATACCCAACTCCAGATCCTGATTTAATTTTACGAACCAGCGGTGAACAACGAATTTCTAATTTTTTGCTTTGGCAAGCGGCCTATGCTGAGTTTTATTTTACCGATGTCCTTTGGCCAAACTTTACCAAAAGTGACCTCCTAACCGCATTGGAATCCTTTACAAAAAGACAACGACGTTTTGGTGCATTGTCTGAGGCACATGAAAACCTTAATCACTAGAGGAATTTCAGCTCTTATTGCTTTGGCCTCTATTGCCTCTCTTTACTATTTTTTTAAAAAAGATGGGTTTAAAATTTTAATTTTTTTGGGAGTTTTAATTGGCAGTTATGAACTCATGACGATCTTATTTAAAGAGTCGGAGTCAAAATCTAATAAATTTGCTTTTTACCTTTTAGTCGTAAATGTTTTTGTTTTATCCAGCTTCTTTCCTCAATTTTCTGCAATTATTTTTGCATTTTTTAGTATTGTCTATTTACTTTTTAGTATTTTAATTTTGCACAAATTCGAAGACCTCAACGAATTAAATTTATTTCAAGCCAAAAGCATACTTGGATTTTTTTATCTCGGGTTGTTGCCCTCTTTTATGATCCAAATTCTTAATTTGCCTCACGGGATGATCTGGTTTAATTCCTTACTGGCGATTGTTTTTGCCGGTGATGTGGGCGCCTATTTGACAGGGATATCTTTAGGCAAAAAGAAAATAATGCCCCTCATATCGCCTAAGAAAACAATTGAAGGCTCTATTGGTGGCATTGTGTTTTCACTTTTAGCTAGCTTGGTTATCTCGTACCACTTCCTTCCCCAACTAAATTTGCTTTCCTTTTTGCTTTTAACTTTTGCAACTTCGGTAGTTGCCCAATTTGGTGATTTCTTTGAATCGGTACTAAAAAGAGTTGCCGAAGTAAAAGACTCTGGAAAAATTATGCCTGGACATGGAGGGATCCTAGATCGAATTGATGGAGTGCTATTTGGCGCCCCTATTGTTTTATTTGGGGCTATTCTTCTTGAGGGTTTATTAACTACCAGAGTCTAGTTTGTATTATACTTTGAGTTAACTGCTGAATTCAATTTTAACATTAATACGAAATATATATAATCTTTGAATGGACATTTTATTAAATTATTTACATTCGGGTTTTACACAAATTTTCTCTTTTGTTGTTTTATTAGGAGTGCTTGTTTTTGTTCATGAACTTGGACATTTTCTAGTGGCACTCTGGTGTGGGGTCAGAGTCGAAGTCTTCAGCCTTGGCTTTGGTAAAAAAATCTTTCAATTTCAAAAAAATGATACTAACTATTGCATCTCCCTAATTCCACTTGGTGGTTATGTCAAAATGTATGGCGAGCAGCCTGGGGATGAAATTCCTGAGGATCAAAAAAAATATTCTTTTACTCATAAAAAAGTGAGTCAAAGATTGGCTGTTGTAATCGCCGGTCCATTGATGAATTTATTTTTTGCCTTTTTAGTTTTTATGTTAGTCGCTTTTTCTGGAGAAACATATAAAGCTCCCTTTGTCGGAGAAGTTAGCCCAGGGTCCCGTGCAGAGAGTTTAGGTTTTTCCTCGGGTGATCGAATTGTTTCAGTCAATGAAGCTCCGATTACAACATGGGATCAATTTCAAGATCAATTAGACAAAAATTTGGATCAAAATATCTCCGTTAAAATTGAAAAGGAATCCGACAAAAAAGAACACATTATTCAAACTCAAGTGCTGCCTAAAAACAATCCCAATGTTGTATCCACTAAGAAATTTATTGGAGAAATCACCGGATTATCGATGCTCTCTTACGCACCTGCGGTTGCCGTTTCTACTACTTCTCCCCTTTACAAATTGGGCCTGCGCTCTGGTGATCGAATTGAATCTATAAATAGCATTAAGATCCCTAATTTTCGCGATTTGGAAGTCACCTTAAGATCTATCCTCATGTCTAAGAAAGATGACGAGCCCACCCAGAAAATTGTTTTTTCTGTCATTAGAAATGAAATCGATCCTAAAAAGACCACTCATCATGATTTCGTTTTAGATAGCTCAGGGTTGACTCCAGAATCAAATAAGATGATTTTGTCTAGTTTAGGTCTTGAATCCACTCAGTTGTATATCGATAAGATAATGCCTGATTCGCCAGCCGAAAAAGCCGGTTTAAGAAAAGGCGATAAAATTGTGTCCATTAATAAAAAACCAGTAAAAATCTGGGATGATATCCTGAATTCTATCAAAAGTTTTTCTAATACGGAAAAAACTTTGAGTCTTGAGTTCTTAAGAAATAATGAACCTCTTTCTATCTCTCTAGCTCCCGAAATGACAACTCACATGACTCTTCATGGAACCGAAGAAAAGCGTTTTACTATAGGAATCAGTCCATTGATTATTTATTCTCAACCTGAAGTTGTTGTGGTTTCAGAAAAAACATTTGGTGGCATCATCCACAGAGCTTTTGATAAAACTTGGGATATCAGTGTTATGACATTGCTCAGTTTTGTTAGATTAATTCAAAACCAAATCTCACCTAAAAATATTGGAGGAATATTTACCATTGCCCAAGCTGCTAACGAAACTTTTAAAATGGGCTTAAGTGCTTTTTTACAAATGATGGGGCTTATCTCCATAAATCTTTTTATCCTGAATTTATTACCAATCCCTGTTTTAGACGGTGGACATATAGTTTTTTACTGTATAGAAGCTATCAAGGGATCGCCATTAAGTCTAAGCAAGGTGGAAATAGCCCACAAGGTAGGAATGATTCTTTTATTCAGTTTAATGATATTTGCATTATTTAATGATTTTAAAAGAATGCTTGGATTCATGTAGCGTTAAAATTAAAAAATGTTAGAAAAAAAATTAAAAATACTTGCCGTTGAGACCTCAACAAATCTGGGTGGAGTTTCTTTTTTAGAGAATGACAGAATCCTTTATTTACAGACTTCTTCTGAACAGAAAAAGCACAGCGAACTTGTACATCACTTTATTGAGCGTGGTTTAATTGAAACAAATCTGAAACTCGCTGATTTTGATATTTTTGCCGTTTCTTCTGGGCCGGGAAGCTTTACAGGAATCAGAGTGGCTGTAAATACAGGGAAAACTTTTTCATACATTCATAAAAAGCCACTTGTTGGAATTTCTTCATTGGCATGTCTTGCCTTTCAAAACATGGAAGAAATCGTGAAGGCTTCTCAGTCTCTTGATACCCCTATCTGTCATATTTTCTGCATGATTAATGCCTTTAAAAACATGATCTATTTTGCCAAATTTCATCTTAATATCCCTTATTTAATAGAAGTTAAATCTCTCTATCAAAAAATTTCTAATTTGGATTTAATCAATTCTCTGACTGTTGAAACAACTCCTCAAGTTATTCCCGTTAAAGATCTAGGAAAAGTCCTAACTCGAACAAGTTGGATCCTTGGAGATGGCTTTGCTACTTACAATAATTTTTTCCCACAAGAAACCATTCCCTTTTTAAAACGAATAGAATCTTCTTCAGATTACCCCCTGGCCTCAAGTCTAGGAATTCTCGCCTACCATCATTTTGCTAAAAACTATCCTTCTACGACCTTTGAATGGAATTTGTTTACACCCCTTTACTTAAGAGCTTCTGAAGCCGAGGAGAATAAAAAAGGAATTTTATACTCACCACTTTAAGAGGTTCACATGGAATTAGTGAATAAAATAATGAGCTCTTCAAACAATGATTCCCCAAGTATTTGGGCCATCAACTCTGGTAAAGGTGGCGTGGGCAAAACCTTTATCACTTCAAGTTTAGCCTTAACCCTTTCTAAATTAAATCATACCGTTCTTGTAGTAGATCTTGATTTAAGCGGAGCAAACATTCATACAGCCCTGGGAATGAAACCCTCTCACATGAACTTGAGGCATTTTCTTGATGGTCAAAAAAAACTTTCAGAAATAATTATTCCTACTCCCTATCCAAAACTTTCCTACATTCAAGGAGTGTGGGACTCTTGGATTCCTTTTGATTTGTCTCAATTTGACGAGTATAGAATGAGTGCCGAACTAAAAAAATTGAAATATGATTATATACTTCTCGATTTTGGCGTAGGTTCTTTTGAAAAATTTTTTAATATTTACCTTGAATGCGATCAAAGATTGCTTATCTCTACCCCCGAGCCAACTTCAATTGAAAAAAACTATCGTTTTATTGAAAGTTATATCTGTCAAAATTTAAAAACGAAATCGACTCCTGAGGCTTATCAAAAATTAATAGCGACTCTAAGAGATTTTCGTCACAATGTTTTGGCTCAACCATTTTCATTTAAAAGCTATCTGAAAGAAAATGATGGATTAACTCTTGAACCATTTAACAAACTTAACAAGGAGCCCATCAGACTTATCATTAATGGAATCAGAAGTCCTGCTCTCTGCGATCTTGGATACTCAATTAAAAGCGTTTGCAAAAAATATTATGATTTGAATGTTGATTATATAGGGCATATCGATTTTGATAACTCTGTCTGGCAGTCAGTAAGTAATATGAAACCTGTTTTAATCGCCCAACCATTTACCCCTGTGGCAGGCCAATTTTTGACTTTATGTAAATATTTAACCGAAAATAGAAATCTTCAGATGGCTGCTTGATTTATTCTCGACTTAAGCCTTGTCGATTTATGATTGAAAAATCAGTACTAAAATCTATATAATTAAATAAGGCCTACCATAAGTAGGATATAAAATAATTTATAGGATTTAAATTATGATAGACATACACACGCGTTTTAATTTTTACGAAGTCTTAGAGCTTAACTCCAACTCAGCTCAACATGAAGTTTCGAAAGCCTATGAGCGGGCAAAATCCACTTACTCTGGGGAAAACCCCGCCATTTATACAATTTTTACAGATGGGGAAGCTCGAGAGTTGCTCACTTTAATTGAAGAAGCCTATTCGATTCTTGGCAACAAAACATTGCGAAATATTTATGATCAAAGGCTTCTTGGAAATACAAAAACAAATCCTGAAGATTTAACTTATGACTCTATCCTTAGTGCCAGTAAGCTCATTTTTAATGAACCTAAAAATGAAACTAAAAAAATTTCTTTTGAAAAAAATGAATCTTTTGAAAAAGAAATTTCGGATAACCATAATTGGACCGGTCCATTTTTAAAAAAAATCCGCGAGTATAAAGGCATTAGCATTGAAAAATTAAGTGAAATAATTAAGGTGAATCCTTATTATATAAAAGCTATCGAGTTAGAAGACGCAGCAAATTTACCTGCCGCAGTTTTTGTTAGAGGTTATGTCTCCCAGATAGCCAAAGAGCTCGGCCTAGTTCCTAAGTTAGTTGCTGATTCTTATATGAATAATTTTAAAAAAAATAAGAACTAAGCTCTACGATGTCACCAAGGATCATTCACATCTCTGTTCCGGAAAATACCGAAAGTCTTAGAATTGATAAGTATTTATCAAGTCACCCTGAAATTTTAACTCGATCAAGAGCCGAATATCTGATTGAGAATCATTTTGTAACCGTCAATAAAACAAACATTAAATCCTCTTATAAAATTAAAGCCCATGATCAAATTCAAATTTTAATCGCTGACTTGAAATTGGATCAACCTTTACAAAAACTGAACTTGGAATTAGAAATAATTTTCGAAGATGCAGATCTGATTGTTCTTAACAAGCCCTCTGGTTTGGTTGTTCATCCCGCAGCCGGTCATCAAAATGACACTCTTGTTAATGCACTCGTTAATCATACGGATCAGCTATCAATGAAATTTGGCGAAGACCGTCCGGGAATTGTTCACCGCATTGATAAAGAAACGAGTGGGCTTTTGGTCATAGCTAAAAATGATAAAAGTCATTTGCATTTATCTCAACAGTTTAAGGCAAGATCAATTCAAAGGAGGTACGAGGCTGTTGTTCTGGGCCTATTTCAACCACCCCAGGGTCAAATCATTTCCTATTTAGCTAGACACCCTAAGGAAAGAAAAAGATTTGCTTCTGTTAGGGATAAAAACCAAAAAATAGTTACCGACACCAAAACGCCACCTTCCATTGGCAAATTGGCCATTACTAATTTCAACTTACTTAAAACTAGCTCGAAGTTAAGTTTGGTCGAATTAAAACTTGAAACAGGAAGAACTCATCAAATTCGAATTCATTTAAGCGAAAAAGGCTTTCCTCTGCTTGGCGACCCCCTTTATGGAAATTCTTCCAGAGAAAAAATATTGAGTGCTGATATTAAAAAAGACTTTGCAGTTTTTAATCGTTTTTTCCTTCACGCAAAATGCATAGGATTTATTCATCCCAATACGGGTAAAGAGCTTTACTTTGAGCAAGATTGGCCAGATAAAGAAAAAGAATTTATTTTGAAATGGATTAAATAATGATATTAAAAAGTTATCAACATGGCCACTGCTTTGAGGATGAGTCCTTTTTGGTATTTTTTTGGCAATAGATTTTTGTCTAAAACTTCCCTACTCGATTTATATCCTTATCCCTTTACAGAACTAAGTCAAACCCATGGAGACACTCTTGTTGAACAACATCTAAACGCTCCGATAAGTTCGACCCAAGCTGATGCCCACTATACTCATAGTAATAAATTCGGACTCTTGATAAAAACAGCTGATTGTGTACCCATTTTTGTTTTTGATTCTTCCCTTAATACTTCTCTGGCCATTCACGCCGGCTGGAGAGGCATCGAAAATCAAATTGTTATTAAATCAATCCACCAACTTTTCCAGAAATCTACAAGTTTGACTTTACTTATAGGTCCATTCATTCATCAAGAATCCTTCGAAGTAGATACTGATGTAAAGGAAAGGCTTTTAAATACTCTCCCTGAGAACTTTAGAGAGCTCTGTTTTATAGAAAATAAGAACGACCATCAAAAATTTTTGATTGATCTTAAAATGATTTTACTTTTTCACCTAAAGATTGCTTTTCCAAAAAAAGAATTCAACTTTTTAGACTTACAAATAAATACTTACACGAATTTAAAATATAATTCTTTTCGAAGAGATAAAACTAAAACCGAAAGAAATTATTCTTTCATTATGAGAAAATGACAATAATGTTTTCCAATTACTTTGCTATTGGTTTTTCAAATTCATTAATTATCTTCCAGGCAATGACAATACTTTCGTCTTTTGGGTCAATTCTAACAACTTGAAATACAACGACGGCATCATACCTGTTTTCTGCTATGGAACGCAAAACATAGGACATTCCAACAACAACTGATGTTCTCTCCTTATAAAGAATTCCATTGTTGCGGACACCAGAATTAGCCCACTTATTCCTTTCCGCTTTCCAAATATAATCGGGTTTATTATTTAATGAGTTATACTCAATTGCATAAGAAATGGAAGTGACTTTCTCATTAAGATCACGAATATCTATCTTTCCAAGTTGGGCCATAAATCCAAAGTCCAAACCACTAAAACCAACAGAAAATTCAGGCTTATTGTTTGTTTTAGAATACTGAACATCACTTCCTAAACCATATTCGTTGGTTTTATCTTTGAACTGATAATAAGAGCCTCCACCATTTACAAGGATTGGCTTTTTTTCATTATGCGAATCATTAGGAAACAATCTTGCAAGACCTGTATTTGAATCCTTTAGAAAATCGGCATATTTATCGATGTCTTCTTTTGCGGGAGCGATAATCTTTCCCTCTAGAACAGCTATTTTTTTTCTTAATTCAACCAACTCATCCACCGCTTTGTTTCTTTCATCATCTGAAACAGAATAAGGCGCCGGCGAGTCCTTTAAGAACGGAGATGGAATATCATAATTTTTTTTAACATTTGAATCAGAGGAATTCCCACAACTGGCCATAACCATTGAAAAGAAGGCCCCAAAAAGTACATATAAATATTTTTTCATAAAATTATAAACACTTAAATTTCATTTCAACATTGTAGGCTTTTCCCAAAGCAGCGTCTCCAACAATTCCACCAAGTCCCACGATTCCACCTGCTGTCGATTCATTTTTTCCACCAAAAACATGAACCATACCCCCAGCAGCAGTAGCAACCTTGGACGCAGTCTTAGCCGTTTTGTAATCATTTTCGTTCATAGTTCCAGTATATTTTTTGTCCTCAGTAATAATAGCTGCAGATTTCCCGTTTTGTTCACAGAAATGATTTGCCTGAGCTATTGCGTTTTGAGCGCCCTCGTCATGATCATCAGACTTAATAACAACGCGATGAACCCCATCAACCCCAGGGCGAACATCTCTATGATGAGCACAAGAAACTAAGTTGATAACCACAAAGCTAAGAAGTACTAAAACATTTTTTTTCATAAAGAAAACTCCTTATTAATAACAATATCCCTATATAAATACTCAATTTTTATAATTATGTAATCATAAATTTATTGTCTTTTGTTTAGACAGTATAATTTACTAGCTTAGTTAGAGCTACAACAGAGTGAACAGAGAAGTTAACTATTCAGTATGGGTTTTTCCATGAAAGTTTTTAAGTGTTTCTGACTGGTACTTTCCGTTTTCATAAGAATAGAGTTCTGATGGAATTGGCTTTGGTTTTCCCATGGAGTCTTCTTCGTAGCCTCTAAATAAAATTTGGATGTCGTGATGAGATTTAGTTGAATTTTTCAGTAAAGTGAATTGACCAAAATACTCAAAACAGGGAAGTTTCTCCTTTTTGCACGTCAATAAATTGCTCGCAGATAATGGGATATTGCCAATTTCAATAATTTTATCTACACCGAGTGAAAACACTTTTAAGTCTTCTGAACAAAAATCATTTTCACATCTTTTTTTAACAAAAAATAAGGCTTCTTCCTGAGAAGAAATTTTTTTTAATTCAAATTTTGGTTTTTGTTTTGAGTCCAATTGAAAAACCTCCATGTTTTTTGAAAGAATTTGACCTTCTTTTTGATTTACAATTGAAAATGAGTCTTTATTTTTATCAACGTCTACTTTCGAGTCTTTTGAATCTGCCAAATCTTTCGAATCTTTTAAAGATAGCGGAGTCGATTTCAACACAAACCAAACAGAGTTTTTATTAATTAAACTTTTTGCCTCATAATAAAATGTCCAAAGTTGATCTTGATGGGTCCATTCTTTTAATAAAGGAGCCTCTATGGAAAATAGATTTTTTAATAATAGCTCCCTTTGTGATGAAAAGTTTGAAAACTGATTTATATAAAAAGCTAAAAAAACCACAGAACAAAAAGTTAGAAATAACCGCCAATTTTTTCCCATTGCTTACGACTAAACTCCTTCAATTATATCGAGTCAAAGGCAAAACTAAGGATTCAATCCTCCTACCCGTTCAATTTTAAAATATACTTAAATGCTTTGCGTTAGAAAAAGTTAAAATTTCTTGAACTTAATCTTCATAACCTATTATTTAAATAGAACAAATTGTGAGGGGGTTTACAATGAAGTTAACCGACTTGTTTTTTCTTATGTTTTCAATAATTGCTCTGATCCAGGATGCGAAGGCAATTAACAGAAATATTCCTTCTTTGGTTGCAAATAAAAATGCTCTCATTGAAGCACAATATCAAAAATCGATTCAGCTTTTGTTTCATAATTTGTCTCCCTATGACGGCCTAAAGGGTGCTATCGTTGCCTCCCCCAGCAACGTTAACCCAAATTATTATTTTAATTGGGTCAGAGATGCTGCCTTAACCGCTGAGAGCCTCATCGCTGTTTATAATGCCACGACATCTAGAAATACCTATTTAAGATCTTCAATCAAAAGCTTCCTTTTGGATTTTATCAATTTTAATATCCAAATTCAAAAAGATAGTCTTTTGCATGCTGGCCTAGGGGAACCTCGTTTTTTGGTTAATGGCAGAACTGACACTCTCCCCTGGGGGCGACCTCAAAATGACGGTCCAGCCCTTCGAAGTGCTGTCAATATTGAAATTTTGTCCTTAGCCTCTAAAGAAAACTGGCCTGAGTTTGAGCCCTTGTTAAAAAAATTATATGATCCAAATACTAATAATGTTTCCCTCGTTAAAAGCGACCTCGAATATGTAGCTCATTATTGGATGAATCCCACTATTGATTTATGGGAAGAATTTTATGGCTATCATTTCTATACTCTTATGACGCAAAGAAAATCACTCTATTACGGCGCTGCCTTAGCTAAAGTTTTAAAGGACACCGAAAGTTCCAATTTTTATCTTAATGAGCTTAAAAAAGCTGAAAACCGGCTCCAGTCTTTTTGGAATCCAAATATTAATTACATTCTTGCTAGTTTTTACGCCAACCAATCTCCCTTTATTGAATCTAGTGCCAAAAGAAAATCTAGGGTCGTAAATAAATCTCAGTTAGATATTGCCGTATTACTTGGCGTTTTGCATGCTGAGGTAAATCAGCTTTCTTTTTCTGTCAGTGACCCTAGGGTTTTTTCGAGCTATCTCACATTAAAGAGAATGTTTTCTCAAATTTATTCCATTAACAACGAGTCTTCTCTAAATACTGCTTTTGGTCGTTATCCTGAAGATACTTATGACGGTTATTCTCCAAATTCACGCGGAAATCCATGGATTCTTACAACCGCCGCAGCCGCGGAATACAATTATCGACTGGCTTTAGATTACTTAAATAATCAAAAAATTTTGATCAATTTTGCAAATGTTAATTATTTTTCAAGTGTGGTCAAATTTCAACTCATCGAGGGGCAAACTATAAATGTCAGCCAGCCTGAATTTAAACTGATCATCAATAGTTTAATTAATGAAGGCGACCTTTACATGTTACGAATTTTATATCATGCAAATCCAGACGGATCCCTCTCAGAACAGTACAATCGTGAAAATGGTTACATGCAGGGAGCCCCCCACTTGACTTGGAGCTACGCTGCTTATATTACTGCAAAAATAAAAAGAGATCAGGTAATAGCTCGCGTTAGTAATAGAAAAAATTTATAATGTGTTTTAGATTGGCGATTACGTTCATTTTTAAAAACACTTTTGATTGGATAAATGTATGGAAATAAAAAAAACAATTTTAAATCCTGAAGGTTTGCATGCCAGACCCGCTGGACAACTAGCAAAGTTAGCTGCTTCATTTAAAAGCAAAATTGAAATTTCCTTCAATCAAAAAACAGTCAATGCCAAATCTTCCATGAGTTTGATGACATTAGGAATCTCCCATAATTCAGAAATCACGATTAAAGCAGATGGCCCGGATGCAGAAGAAGCTCTTAAAAAAGTGGCCTCTTTAGTTGATAATCATTTTGTTGTGTGATCTGCATGAACAATCAATCCATTGCGCTTAAAGGTCAGAAAGCATCCCCAGGACTCGGATATGGTCCTGTTGTTTTTATCAATCATTTTGATGTTAAAAAAAATCTTCCTCTTCTTGCAAAACAAGATTTTAATTCAAACGATCAAATTACTCTTCTTGAAAAAGCTCTTGCTAAATCTTTAGGTGATTTAGAAGATTTAAAATCAAGGTTTGCCAAACAAGAAGCATCAAAAATTGAAATTTTGGAAGCCCATCAAGCCCTGATTAGCGATCCAGAAGTGTTTGATCAATCCGTCGAGAAAATAAATACGGATAAAAAGTTTGCATTTGTTGCCTACCAAGAAGTGATTTCTTCTTTTAAAGACCTATTTTCTAGCGTGGATGATCCTTATATTAAGCAACGAGTACTCGACCTAGATGATATCTCTAATAGAGTTTTATTTTATATTGCAAATCCTAACCTAAAGTACTCTGAAATTTCAATCGAAAAACCCTCTATTGTTGTCGCCAAAGATATGACCCCTTCAGAAATTCTAAGCCTCGACAAAACCAAAATCTTAGGAATTGTTTTGTATGACGGAAGCCCTCAGTCACATACCTCTATTATTGCAAGATCCATGGAAATTCCTTGCGTCGTCAATCTACATGAACTTGAGCGAGTAAATGTCGCCAATTTTAAAGATTTAATTTTGGATGGTGATTCCGGAAATGTAATTCTTAATCCTAACGAAAAGGATATTGTTAGTTTTCAAAATAAAATTTTAGTTTTAAATGCTCATAAAAAATATTTATCCACTTTTATTGGAAAACCAACCAAATCGAAATCAGGGCAGCTGATTCCTTTGGGGGCCAATATTTCGGGACCTCAGGATATCGATTCTGTTTTAAAAAATGATGCTGAATTGGTAGGTCTTTACAGAACTGAGTTTTTATTTTTAGATAGGGCGGCAGCCCCCTCAGAAAATGAACAATATGAGACTTATTGTGAAGTATTTAAAAAATTAGGACACAAACGAATTATTTTAAGAACTCTAGATATTGGTGGCGATAAGGAAGCCCCTTATATTAATGTAGGACAGGAAGAAAATCCTTTCCTTGGCGTCAGGGGAATTCGTTTATGCTTGCGCAATAAAGAATTATTTTATGGGCAGCTTAAAGCTGTTTTACGAGCATCAAAATACTGTTCCGACTTGGGCATCATGTTTCCAATGGTTTCAACAATTAGTGAAATCAAAGAAGCAAAATCTTTATTCAATGAAATAAAAGTTGAGTTACAAAGTCAAAATATTGAAATCGGTAAGAAAATCAATCTGGGCGTTATGATGGAAGTCCCTTCCCTAGCATGGATTCTTTCTGAGGTTTCTAAAGAGGTTTCTTTTATAAGTATTGGCACTAACGATCTGTTTCAATATTCAAATGCCTGCGATCGAATGAATTCAAATTTGAAGTCGATCTCGTCACCTACCCATGAAGGCTTTTTAAGATTTATAAAATTTATTGTGACTGAGGCAAAAACTTATAATTTACACGTAGGGGTTTGCGGTTCTATTGCTCATCATCCAGATATTATGCCCTTCTTAATTTCAACAGGAGTCCATGACTTAAGTATGACGGCTCAACATATTCTGGAGTCTAGAGCAAAAATCTCTGAACTGAATTAATTTAGTGCCAGTTAAAGCTAATTTAGAGCTAATTTACAAATTCATCATCGTCGACATCCAAACGAAAATGGCGGACGAAAATGGTGGCCAGAGAGGGAATTGAACCCCCGACACAAGGATTTTCAGTCCTCTGCTCTACCGACTGAGCTACCTGGCCAACGGAATTAAAAGCGTGAAAAAAATAGTTACCGATCTGAGCTCGGATTGTCAAGAATTAAAAGCGTTATCTAAATCTCGAATTAAATCTTTGATGTCCTCAACTCCAACAGACAAGCGAATCAAGGTATCACTTATTCCCAATATTTTTCTTTTCTCAATAGGAACACTGGCGTGAGTCATGATTGCAGGATGCTCAATTAAAGATTCAACTCCACCAAGACTTTCGGCAAGAGAAAAAATTTCTACTTTTTCTAAAAACCTTCTAGCTGAGGATAAATCTCCTTTGATATAAAAAGTGATCATTCCCCCAAAGCCTAGCATTTGTTTTTTCGCCAACTCGTGCTGGGGATGGCTTTTTAAACCAGGATAAATAACCCTTTCGACCTTGGAATGGTTTTCTAAATAATTTGCAATCTGAATGGCATTTTGTTCGTGAGCTTTCATCCTCAAGGGCAGAGTTTTCAAACTTCGTAAGGCCAGAAAAGAATCAAATGGAGACTGAATGGCACCCATTGAGTTACTTAAAAATGCCAATTTCTCTGCCAGATCTGGCCTGTTTGTTACGGCGATGCCGCCAATCATATCTGAATGACCCCCTAAATATTTAGTGGCCGAGTGAACAACTATATCAGCACCAAGATCAAGAGGACGTTGAAAAACGGGACTCATGAATGTGTTATCAACAACAGAAATAATGTTTTTGCTTTTTGCCAATTCTGAAATAGCTTGGATATCTGCTAATTTCATTGTCGGATTTGTTGGTGATTCTAACCAGACCATTTTAGTTTCAGAGGTTACTGATTTCAAAAAATTTTGTGTGTCAGTCAAATCAACAAAAGTAAAGTTTAAACCTAAGGGCCTCAAAACTTTGTCAAACAATCTAAAGGTTCCTCCATAAAGATCATCCATCACGATGATATGATCGTTATTTTTAAGCATGCTCAAAATCGTCGTAGTTGCCGCACAGCCAGAAGCAAATGCAAAACCAAATTTTCCATTTTCTAAACTTGCCAAACAGTTTTCATAGGCTTTTCTTGTAGGGTTATGAGTTCTTGAATATTCCCAACCTTTATGAACTCCCGGAGACTCTTGAACATAGGTGGAAGTCAGATAAACAGGAGTCATAATGGCTCCCGTGGTAGGATCCGGTTGTTGTCCAGCGTGAATAGCTCTGGTAGCCAGGCCCAGCTCAAGATTATTTTTTTTCATAAACCAAGCTCCTTAAAATATTCTTCAAAAGTCGTAATTTTATTAAATACAGCCCCAAGATCATTAGGTTTTAAAAACCCATTTTCAATCATCCATTGATCGTTGAAGACCTTACTAAGATAGGCTTTACCATTATCGGGCATTAAAACCAAAATATCCTTTGGTTCATTGAATTTTTGTGAATAGGCTATGGCACCCACCAAGGCCATAGAACTTGAGGGTCCTACACACAAGGCTTCTTTTTGGATTAATTCTCGAGTCATCAAAAATGAATCCTTATCTGTTACATTTACAAAATCATCTATGAACTGTAATTGAACATTCTCAGGTAAAAAATCTTCCCCAACGCCCTCTACTTTATAGCTGTGTGCAGGAGTCACAACTTTTTTATGATAAAATAAATCACTTAAAATACTTCCATAGGGGTCAGCACAAACAATTTTAATCTGTGGATTTTTTTCTTTCAAAAATCGACCCACACCAGAAATAGTTCCACCTGTACCAGCGCCTGCAACAAAGATATCTAACTTGCCATTCATTTGTTCCCAAATTTCTGGCCCTGTCATTTGATAATGACGTTCTCGGTTATCTTTATTGTGATATTGATTAGCGTAAAAACAATTTGTGGTATTTTCAGCAAGTCTCTTAGCTACATTGACATAATATCTTGGATCTTGAGGATCTACTCCCATGGGGGTTATTAATACCTTGGCCCCATAGGCCGACAAAATGGCTCTTTTTTCTGAACTAATTTTGTCAGGCATTACGAAAATACATTTATATCCTTTCGTCGCAGCTATAAAAGCTAAGCCTAACCCCGTGTTCCCAGAGGTGGCTTCAATAATTGTTCCTCCCGGTTTTAGTTCGCCCCTTTTTTCAGCTCCCTCAATCAAGGCTAAAGCGATTCGATCTTTTACACTTCCGCCTGGATTAAAATATTCAACTTTAACAAAGAAATTATGAATAGAGCTCTTTGTAATATTGTTGAGTTTAATAATGGGAGTGTTCCCAATTGTTTCTGCTATGTTTTGATATATTTTTTGCATTATTTAGTCATAGCCTGAGCTTTTATTGTCTGCAACTTATTAAAAACATTACCTATTTGAGTCGAAACATTACCAGAATAAGTTATTTTAAGTTCGATACAAAGTTTCCGTACATAAAGTAAATCGGGAGCCTCTTTCATTAGCTCTTCAACTAATTTCTCATATTTGCTAATTTTTTCGTTAGCTACTTCAGCTGATTTTATTGACATATACCTCTCTGAATTTCATTTCAGCATTAATTACTTTAAGGATTCAATAAAATTCTGAATCAATGGGCCAAGAATTAACAACAATAGCGCAGGGAATTGAAAAAAAAGGACCGGTATCATCATGATGTAAGGCAGTTTAGTAAGCTTTTCCTCAATTTCAGCTTGGCAAGCCTGAATTGTTTCTTGTTCCAAAAGAAGCAGTTGATTGTAAATAGATTCTTTTTTAAGTCCTCTTTCCAAAAGCTTTAATAATCCCCTTCTTTGAGGCGATTTTAGCTCACCCAAGATAACCGCTGTGTCCTTCTCGCGATCCATATCTAATAACCATGATCGAACCTGCAGTGAAAATGGATCCTTTATCTCTGATAAGTACGAAAATATTCCTTCGCGGATCGAAGAGCCTCCTTCAATTGATTTTTTGATGAAAGCAATCAAAGTTAATGGGGGCGCTAAGTCTTCCATCTAAAACTCCTTCCAACAAAAAAAACTAACCCTTGGCCAAGGCCGAACAAAATTACTGAAATCAAAAGCAACGTTTTAGAATGAGACGTCTCAAAATTAGAAAAAATAAAAAATCCGATTAATATATACATCACTGTCATCACGAAGGACTGAATTTTCAAATTCAAAGTTACTTGTCTCGACCTATGTCTCAAGTTTTGTTCTATTTTGAGCTGCTGTCGATAGCTTTTTAATTGCTCCAAAACATTTGTTTTTGAACTTTCAATTCGCGCCACTGATTGGTGAAATTTTCGTAGCGTTTTTGATTGAAAAATTTCGTTTTTTTGGCCTAAAAGTAGACTGTTTATTAGCAATTTAAACTGAGTATTTTTCCAACCACTAAAATCGTCAATTGCCTTTACTAGAGAGGTTCTTAGAGGACATCCAGATTGAACGTTTAAAATTGTATTGTCTAAAAAAATAATAATTTCATCTTTCATTTCAATTTCTAATTTTTTTCTAATTAAAACCGGCAAAAAAAACACAAATAAATACAGTATGACTATAAAAAACCAAAGATAAATTGGCTCATAATAAAATATTTTGAGAACAAATAACTGCAAAAGAGATAACAATAATATTGTCGGAAAATAAAACAGATTTCTAAGACTAAAATCACGAAAGATTTCTATAAATTCGTATTTGATAATCAAAAATCCGAGTATTGAAACTGAAATTGAAAACATTCATCGCTCCTTTGAGAAAAAAAATTGTATCAAAAAATATGCAAGTGATTTTTTTGTTGACGAGAGATGTCGTTCGGTGAACACTGTTATTAAGGAAACAAAAAATGTCGCGAATGAGCGCGACAAAAATTAACTCTAATTAGGAGGAGCACATGGCAAAGAAGAAAGCTGCAAAAAAAGCTACTAAGAAAAAAGCAACTAAGAAAAAGGCTGCTAAAAAAAGATAGTTGGTAGAGCCAATTATCTGGAACCCTCAGCATTGCTGGGGGTTTTTTTTTGTTTTTTAATTAGAAATAATAGATGGTGCCAACAGAAGCTGCTGGAATAACAAGGCTCCTTGCCAAGCTGAATAAGAAATTAAATTCTAAATAAAATGTATTTCCCATTAAATCCCCATCCAACTGATTGTATTGCATTCCGAAATGCGTGTTTAAAAAATCAATTCCGAACTGCCCTTGCTTTAATTCGCTTTTTGATAACACCTGATCCAAAACATAAGAGTTTCCCTGCAAATCCTGCACAACAGAACTATAAAATCTGGAGTAGCCAAGGGTAAAATAAGGAGTGAAATACTTTCCTCTAAATGATTTTTTCCACCCTAAAAAAAATGAATTAAATCCATAACCCTTGCCAAAGCCTAGCTGACTTGAATTATCTTCATTAAAATTAATATCAACAACACCACCAAGGTAGCCAAAAATTCCCAACAGCCCTATGCCAGCTCCTAATTTACGATCATTTCTTAGCTCGAAATTAGAAAAGTATTCAGATTTTTCAAATACAGGCGATTGTCTGGCTTGAACTTTGATATTAATTCCAATCAAAAGAAACACGATAAAAAGCCGTAAAGAATCTTTATTAAGACTCATGATACCCTCATTCTCCTAATGATGAACGTTGTTATGATATTTATATTCCAGCTGCGAACTGCAAACAACTAATTTAGAATATTTTTGCTTTAATTCCTTCCGCTTGCAGAAACTTACGAATGGCGGGACCATCTAAAGGTTCCAATCGAAACAACAACTTGTGTAACAAATCATAACTGTCCTCAGCTTTTTTTGATCTTAAGCCCGTAGTTATGACTGCCAGATCGTCACTGATTTTTATGGCATTATCTATCAATCTGACCATGTCTTTATTTTTCGAAACTTTATCCATTAACACTAGGGTTTTATTAAAATTTGTCGTCAACTTATCTAGCTGAAGAATCACGTTCGAGACAGAACCTTCATTTTTATTTAACATTTCGATCACTTTTCCTGCTAATCCATAACTTTGAGATATAATTTGATCAATTCTTGGAGGATCCTCGCCACGCACAAAATCACCAGACTTTAACTCTTCTTGATTAAGAGATCCTGGTGATATTTCTAAAAATTTTTCACCAATTACACCTGCTAAATTAATGAAATATTTTGAGTCTTTCCTCACGCTGGTCCAAGCTTTTTTGTCTACGGTTATTTTTATTTTTAACTTAACTTCTTCTCCTGAAGAATTCTTAAAATCAGGGGTAAACGTAATGCTTTTCACCTTCCCGACTTTGATACCCATAACTCTTACTGGAGACCCTTCCTCTATGCCACCAGCATAGTTGAACATGACATTAATGGTGTTGGTATCGCTTAACGGCGAAATAAGTCCCACCAAATATGCAAAAACAACTATTAATACAATTGAAAACACACCCAATATGCCAACTTTTAATTCAACCTTCATTCTTACCCCTAATAAAAATATGAAAACGTATACGACAATACAAAATCAAGAACTATAATAGCTATAGATGCAAAGACTACACTTTGGGTGGTAGCATTCCCCACCCCATCGGCGCCTGACTTACATCTGAAACCAAAAAAACAACTAATCAATGGAATAACCATCCCAAAAAACATGGCTTTTATAATCGCAAAAATAATATCTTGAAAGTTCACAAATCGATTCATGGCGGTTAAAAACATAGATGTGGTGTAACCAAGAATTTGCTCAGAAACGAGCATCGCGGCAAAAATACACACCATATTGGCAATCACACATAAAATCATACACCCAATTGTCGTAGCAAATAACCTTGGAATCACAATAAAATTTACGGGATCAATGCCGAGCATTTTTAATGCATCGATTTGCTCTGTTACTTTCATAGATCCAACCTCTGCCGCAATCCCTGCTCCTACTCGTGAAGTGAGTAGCAAAGCTGTCACTACGGCTCCCAGTTCTCTAAGGATTAATAATGAGGCAAAGCCTGGAACCATAGAATCATTTTGAATAACCAGTTTCATATGAAATGAAGACTCAAGAATGGTCACAACTGCAGCGAAACAAACACAAAATACGATAATCCATAAGCTTCCATTGGCAACAAAATAGAGTTGTTGGATAGTTTCTTTAAATCGAAACGGTTTAGTTAACAGATTCATATTTCCCTTTAGCTATACATTTCTTTAGCTATACATTTCTTTAAAAACGGTTAAAGCAATTTCTCCAATAAAACTAGTCACCCAATCGACGACAACAATTGAAACCATCGTTGTTACCGCCGTTGAAACTACGGCTTTGCCAACTCCTTTGGCTCCTCCTGAAGTGTAAAATCCTTTGTACGTGCAAATGGTGGCTAAAACCAATGCAAAGGCTAAACATTTAACTAAACCCATAACTAAAGACGGCCAGGCCAAAATGGTAGGAATATGGCGAACGTATTCTTCTGGATTAATTCCAGCAAATACTACTCCTAAAATTACACCTCCAAGTACTGACATCATAAGACCACTGGTCAATAGAAAAAATGAAGCAATGATAATTCCAATAAACCTAGGTAAAATGATTTCTTGAATAGGGTCTGAGCCCAAACATCTTACGGCATCGATCTGTTCTGTAACTCTCATCGTTCCTAACTCTGCAGAGGTATAGGCTCCTACTTTTCCAGACAACATAAACGCAATCAATAAGGGTCCAATTTCCCTGATAGTTCCACTTGTAGCAAGCCCTCCCAAATAAGCCATGGCTCCAAATTCATTTACCTGAAGAGCAAACTGCACCGTCATGATGGCACCAACAAAAAAACCGGCCATTGCCGTTGTCGGTAAGCTTTGTAAGGTGACATTCCAAATTTGTTCATAAATTAATTTTCTGGTGCAAGGACGTAAGAATAAGGTCTTAATGATATCCAACAAAAACAAAATGGATTTTCCGAAATCTTCTAAAAACAATTTCAGATCTTTCAATTAAGCTCTCCATTTTTAGAATTTTGATTCAGCGACCTGGCTTCGCTTAAAAAATCAATTACCAATTGCTTTTCGGACTTTAAAAGTTCCTCTGGCGTTCCCTGATCGACAACTTGACCCTGGTCAAGTACCACAATCCTGTCGGCAATCTTAAGAGCACAGGGCATGTCATGGCTGACGACCACTGAAGTTGTATTTAACTTTTGTGATAGGTCTTTAATTAAGTTATTCACCGCATTTGTCGTCACCGGATCTAGGCCCGTTGTGGGCTCGTCGAAAAGTAATATTTTTGGTTCCAAGGCGATGGTTCGAGCAAGACTAACTCTTTTTTGCATCCCATATGATATTTCTGATGGTTTTTTTTGTTGAATACCAATGATGTTAACCAAACGTAAGGCTTTATCTACTTTTTCAGCGATTTGATTTTCAGTTAAAGTATAATGTTTTCTGAGGCCAAATGCCACATTCTCGAAAATGGTTAATGAATCAAAAAGCGCTGGGTGCTGAAAAACCATTCCACATTTTTTTCTTACATTTAAAAACTGAATTTCTGAAAATTTCGAAACTTCCTGGTTATCGATCCAAATTTCCCCAGCATCAGGTTTTAAAAGCCCGACCGTATTTTTTAGCAACACTGATTTTCCAGTGCCAGATGTTCCCAAAATAAATATAATTTCACCCTGCTTAATTTTTAAATTAATGCCTTTTAAAATTTTTCTATCACCAAAACTCTTTTCAAGGTTTTTATATTCCAACATTAGCATAATATCTAATAGGATATTAAACAAAAGACTAAGGGGTCAAAATCGATTTAGGCTAAACATAGTTTTAATCACTTTCGTCTAGAGAGCTTGCAAAAAAAAGATTATTGTAAGGATAAAAGCGGACCTTCCAACGCTCCACGAATGAACTGTTTCACAGCGGGATGATTATGGGCTTTTGTCTCTGATTCATTGCCTGTAATAATTAATTCTTTGTTATAAACCATGGCAATTTTATCTGCCATTTGATAAGCGCGATTCATGTCGTTTGTTATCGTTACGACCGTTGAATTGTTTTTGTTTTTTAAATCTAAAATTAATTCGATTATTTTTTTGGAAGTTATAGGATCAAGGCCTGCTGTTGGATCATCATAAAAAATAAGTTCTGGCTTCAAAGCTAAGGCTCTGGCAATTCCAAGTCTTTTTTGCATCCCTCCACTTATTTCATCTGGAAAGAGGTTCTTTGCGTGTAAAATCCCAACGGCATTCAAATAAAATTCTACTATGGAAGAGATCTCACTTTCAGAATTAATCCCCGATTCCCTTAAGGGAAAGGCAATATTTTCAGAGCAAGACAGTGAATCGAAAAGAGCATTTTTTTGAAAAAGCATACCGATTTTTTTTAGAATTTCTAATTTCTCTGACCCCTTCATTTGCGACCAGTCTTTTTCGTAAACAAGGACCTGCCCCTGAGTGGGTTTAATCAATCCAGCTAAGGTCTTAAGCAAAACCGTTTTTCCATGACCACTCGGGCCCACAATGACTAAAGACTGATTGCTTTCTACAAGGAGTTCTATGTTTTGAAGAACAATTTGTTTATCAAAAGCAACTTGTACATTTTTAGCTTCAATTACTTTTGCCATTATGACTCGCCTCAATCTTACTTGTATAAAACTTCAATATAAGTTTAGATAAAATTTCTGAAAATGCAAATCTAATAGGAGTTTTATATCCATGAATATTCACGAGTATCAAGCCAAAGAAATTTTAAGAAAATACAATGTGACTATCCTTAAAGGCAAACTAGCCAATACCCCAGAAGAAGCGGTTCAAGCAGCTAAAGAAATTGGCGGTTCCGTCTGGGTCGTCAAGGCTCAAATTCATGCGGGTGGCCGCGGAAAAGGCGGTGGAGTCAAACTTGCTAAATCTCTAGATGAAGTAAAAACTATTTCTCAACAAATTTTAGGCATGACTCTGGTGACTCACCAAACCGGCCCTGAGGGAAAAAAAGTACATAAGGTTTTTATTGAACAAGGTTGCCATATCGCCAAAGAATATTATGTAGCTTGTTTGGTAGATAGAATTTCAGGTCGTGTTGCTATGATGGCCTCTAGCGAGGGGGGAATGGATATCGAAGAAGTCGCCGAAAAAAATCCTGAAGCAATTAAAAAAGTGATTATTGATCCCGCCGTTGGTCTTGCCCCATTTCAAGCTCGTTTATTAGCCTTTCAAATTGGCATGAGTCCTGAGGTAGTCAATAAATCAACAAAGTTTTTCATGGGTTTGTATAATGCTTTTATTCAAACTGATTGTTCCATTGCTGAAATTAACCCTTTGGTGGTCACAAAGGAAAATGAGGTTATCGCTTTAGATGCGAAAATGAATTTTGATTCAAATGCTCTTTTTAAACATCCAGAAGTTGTCGCTTACCGAGATCTTTCTGAAGAGGAACCTGCTGAAATTGAAGCTTCTAAATATGAACTCGCTTTTATTAAGTTAAACGGCACTATTGGTTGTCTAGTTAACGGCGCTGGTTTAGCCATGTCAACTTTAGATATCATTCAATTGCATGGTGCCTATCCCGCTAATTTTTTAGATGTCGGTGGTGGCGCGAATAAGGAAAAAGTTACTGCGGCATTTAAGATTATTTTAAAAGATCCCAATGTTAAAGCGATTTTGGTGAATATTTTTGGCGGCATCATGAAGTGTGATGTGATTGCAGAGGGCGTGATGGCGGCATCTAGGGAAGTCGGCTTAAAAGTACCTCTGGTTGTTCGACTGGAAGGTACAAACGTAGAACTAGGTAAAAAACTTCTCAGGGAAAGCGGTTTAAACATTATTCCTGCCGATGATCTTACAGATGCGGCTAAAAAAGTAGTAGCTGCAGCTAAGTGATTACTATTAATTGCAGGTTCTAAGCAATTATGACGGCTAAAAAAATTGAAATGAAAAATATAAATATAAATACAAAAAAATTTAATAATAAGGACTTAATACGATGGCAATTTTAATAAATAAAGATACAAGAGTCATTTGTCAGGGAATAACCGGAGCCCAAGGTACTTTTCATAGTGAACAATGTGCCGCCTACGGAACAAAAATGGTTGGTGGCGTCACTCCCGGGAAGGGTGGTTCTACTCATATTGGAATTCCCGTTTTTAATACTGTTTTCGATGCGAAAAGCAAAACGGGTTGCAATGTTTCTATGATATTTGTTCCTCCCGCCTTTGCGGCTGACTCTATTATGGAGGCTGTTGATGCTGATCTAGATCTGGTTATTTGTATCACTGAGGGCATTCCTGTTCTTGATATGGTGAAGGTAAAACGATTTATGGAGGGAAGAAAAACAAGACTCATTGGACCTAATTGTCCAGGGGTCATCACGCCAGGCCAGTGTAAAATTGGAATCATGCCAGGCCACATTCATCAAGCTGGTAAAATCGGAGTGGTTTCAAGATCAGGCACACTGACCTACGAAGCTGTTTTTCAGCTATCTCAAGTTGGTCTTGGTCAGTCGACTTGTGTTGGAATTGGCGGCGATCCTGTCAATGGAACAAATTTTATTGATGTATTAAAAATGTTTAATTCTGATCCAGATACTGAAGCGATCATTATGATTGGCGAGATTGGTGGCTCTGCTGAAGAAGAAGCTGCCGCCTATATTAAGAAAGAATTTAAAAAACCAGTTGCGGCCTTCATTGCTGGTGCCTCGGCCCCTGCTGGCAAGCGCATGGGTCATGCCGGTGCTATTATTAGTGGAGGAAAAGGAACTGCGGAAGCAAAATTTGCAGCACTTGAAGAGGCTGGTTGTAAAATTTCAAGAAGCCCTGCTGATCTTGGAGTTACATTAAAAAGTTTATTAAAATAACTTTTATCTTGCAATCATGAAGCCTTTCATGAGAATTCATCTTGAAACTAAATTATTTGGAGGATTTTATGGCGATAGAAAAAACATTTTCAATTATCAAACCAAATGCCGTTAAAAAAGGCGTTATTGGTGATATTGTTAAACACTTTGAAGACAACGGACTAAAAATTTCTGCAATGAAGATGGGAATTATTTCTAAAGACAAGTGCCAGTTATTTTACGAAGAACACAAAGAACGACCTTTCTTTGGAGAATTAGTACAATTTATGACTTCTGGTCCAGTCGTCTTAATGTGCTTAACTGGTGAAAACGCCATTTTGAAAAATCGCGACCTTATGGGCGCCACAGATCCTAAAAAAGCGGCCGTTGGTTCTATCAGAGCTAAACACGGCGATAGCATGGGTGAAAATGCAGTTCATGGTTCTGATTCCTTGGCCTCAGCCACTAGAGAATTAGCCATCTTTTTTGAAAAACACGAACTTTGTAACTAATTAAAATATTTTATATCGGCCATTTTCTATGTTGAATTTAAATGATCAAATTGAAATAACCATCGAGAAAATGGCCAATGAAGGTAAAGGGCTCGGCAGATTTAATAATCAAATTATCTTTGTCCCCTATTCAGCTCCTGGCGATCGTCTAAAAGTAACAATTACGAAATTAGCAAAAAACTTTGCAGAAGCTAATATTATTGAAATTATTAATCCTTCCGCCAATCGCATTACTGCCCCCTGTCCCTATTACGGCGAATGTGGTGGGTGTAATTTTCAGCATTTGGATTACCCAAGCCAACTAGAACAAAAAACTTTTTTAGTTAAGGAAGCTCTTGAAAATTTTTTAAAACAAAAAGATCTTCCTTTCAAGAATTCAATACCTTCTCCAAAAATTTTCAATTACCGCAATCGAATTCAGATCCATAACAAGAACAATCAAATTGGCTTTTATAAAAGAAAAACCCACGAGGTCTTACCCATAAAAAACTGCATGATAGCAGAAGATCCCTTAAATGAACATCTCTCAAAAATGGTTCCCTCTGAATTAGCGCCAATGGATAAGCTAGAACTCTATTTAGACACAAGTCTGCAAGTTCAGCAACGATTCATAGATAATAAAAAAAATACTTCCTTTTTTTCTCAAGTTAATAGGTTTCAAAACTCAAACTTGGTTGCTGTTGTTGTCGATCTCAGCAATAAGAATCAAAATTTTAGCTCCATTGTTGATCTTTATGCTGGCGCAGGGAATTTTTCTTTTCCTTTGTCTGAGGCTCATCCTAATAAAAAAGTTTTTGCGGTCGAACTCAGCACTGATCTAATAAATGAAGGTCGGCGCTTGCAATCTAAGACAGCTAAGCCCAGGCTTGAAAAGCTTCATTTTGTTCAAAGCCCTGTGGAGTTATTTGTCCAAAATTTCAAGCTAGACTCAAATGATTTTATTTTATTGGACCCACCAAGAACAGGTTGCTCGCCTGAAGTCATTTATCTTCTTGGTGCCGCCAAGAGAAATCAAATTCTTTATATTAGCTGTAACTATTTAACCCTTGGCAGAGACTTGGCCCTTCTTAAGAACACCGCTCAAAACTGGGGCCTGAATTTATCCGTCGATTTTTTCCAATGCTTTGATATGTTTCCCCAGACGGATCACATCGAAGTTATGGCGAGCCTGTCCATTTCATGATTGTTGACACCCGATTCTTAAAACACTAACTTTAATCTAATGACAAAGTTATTTTCTTTTCAATGTAAGTGTTTGTTTCTTTTCATTTTTTCATTTTTCCAGTATGGGTGCTCTACATTCAGAGCTAATCAAGAGAAAGCTATTCTTCATTATTCTATCGGTTCCTCTTACTATCAAAATGCCAGCTACCCACAGGCGTTGAAGGAACTGCTTCTTGCGGAAGAATACGACTCACAAAATATGAACATACAAAACAGTCTCGGCTTAACTTATTTTATGAGAGAAAAATATGAGCTTTCAATCAGACACTTTCGTAATGCGATTGCTATTAATTCCAAGTTCACCGACGCTAGAAATAATTTAGCTCGCGCTTACTCTGAAGTTGGCAAGTATTCTGAAGCCCAAAAAGAGTTGGATATTGTTCTTTCTGATTTGACTTACACTTCTGTTGAGCGTGCCTATAACAATCTTGGTTACAATTATTTTTTACAAGGTAATTATGAAGATGCCAAACAAGCCTTTGCCAAAGCCATTAGCAATCAGCAGGACAATTGTTATTCTCACACTTACTTTGGCAAATCGATTTTTGAATTAAAACAATATTCCGAAGCCGCTTCCGCACTTGATAGAGCCATTGAGTTTTGTCAGAAAAATTTAATCGATGAACCTCATTTCTATAGTGCTTTAGCTTATTACCGCTTGGGCGATAAGAATAAATCAATAGCTAGATTTGAAGAGGTCCTAAAACTTTATCCAAATGGGAAATACATTGAAAAATCAAAGGGTATGTTGGCTATCTTAAGAAAGGTAGAATAAATGAAAAAAACTGGAGCCTTGTTACGAAAAGTCCGCGAAGAGAAAGGACTTTCATTACATGAAATTGGTTTATCCTTAAAAATTAATCCTAAAATTTTAAAACAGATTGAAGACGGAGAACAAAACAACCTGCCGGCCAAAACTTTTTTACGGGGTTTTGTTCAATCCTATTCTATTTTTTTAAAATTAGATTCCGACGAGGTTCTTCGAATTTTTTCTGAAGAAATGGGCTCAACAAAACCAAAAAAAATCCCCACCAGCCCTGGAGGCGATTCTAAGAATAGTTATTTGCCAGCATCCACTCCTGCTTCTTCTTCTGAAGATAAAGACGTTGGCAGCTCTCGCCCAGCTGCTTTAGAGAAAAAAGAATTTGAACTTAAAAATTTTGGAATTGGGATTCTCGTCATATTTTTACTTCTAAGTCTCATTGGAATTCGAAAAATTGTTGAAAAATATCAAAAAGAACTAGAGGTTGAAGCTCCTAAGATAGAATCTGAGGATGTTGCTAACTCACCCCCCGAAACTGACGCAAATCCGAACCCAATTCCAATTTCAATCAACAATGTGACTCTTCCCAAAGAAAATACAAAGCCGAATCAACCGACCACTGCGACGTTGCCCCCGGCAGTCGCCGTGTCTCCACCAACCTCACCGACACCTCCAGTTCCAACTCCAACTCCAACTCCAGTCCCTGCTGCCAAAGTGACGTCCCCTGCCGCTACGACGGCGACCCACACGCCTCCAGCTCCGACTCCTACGACTAAATCCATTCCGTCAGTTCGTTCGTCCAGCTCACCTCCCACCGCACCAGCTGCAGCAGTACCAGCTGCCACAGTACCAGCTTCCGCGGTATCCCAGGCTCCATCAAAACCTGTATCTTCTCCTCCGACCTCCACTTCGACTCCCCCCGCAGCAGCACCCACTGAAATCAAAAAACCTACTAACGTGGATGTTTTCATTGAAGCTTTAGATAACGTGGATGTTGAAGTTATTTTGAGTTCAGGAAAGGCAGAGGTGTTTAAGCTTCTGCCATCTCAAACACAGAGAATCAAAACGTCGACGGGAGTTAAAATTAATTTTAGCAATGGCGGCGCCATCAACTTAATCGTCAATGGTAAAGATCTCGGAATTCCTGGCGACCTTGGCAAACCGAAAAGAGTTTCTTTCTAGTGTTTCTTTTTGTTATTTTTTTTACTTCCACACTTTTTATAAAACTCATCCTCGCTTATTTTTTACCCCTTCTGCCTGATGAGGCCTATTATTGGATGTGGTCTCACCATTTACAGCTAGGTTATTTTGACCACCCAGGAATGATCGCCTGGCTTTTTAGACTTGGGCATTTCCTTGAGCCCTTTGGCCATGCCGTAAGATGGCCTGCTATATGTATCAATCATCTAAACTATATTTTTTGGTTTTATATCTTTAAAGAATTAAAAATATCTCCAACTCATTTTTACTCTTGGTTCCTATTAACTTTTATATCTCCTATTTTAGGATTTGGTTCTATCCTTTTAACTCCTGATTTGCCTATTATGCTTTTTTGGAGCAGCAGTCTATATTTCTTTATTCGAATTCTAAAATCAAAAGATTTAATAAATTACTGTTTCTTAGGCATGTCTTTAGGACTAGGATTTCTATCTAAATATCATATTGTTTTATTTCTAATTATCGGATTTTTTTATTTGTCTGTAGAGAAAAAGTGGCGATTTATCAGTTCCAAAGGGACTATCTTGACCTTTATATTTGGATTTATATTTTCCTTTCCCACAATCTACTGGAATTATCAAAATGACTTTCAATCTTTTGCGTTCCAAATAAACCATGGCCTTCAAGCTTCTTCTTGGAAATGGCAATGGCCTATAGAATTTCTGATCGGACATTCTATTTTACTCTTTCCAGTTTTCGTTTTTTATTTTTTTAAATCACAACTTTCTGAGCAACAAAGAATTTTGAAATATTTTTCAGCTGGTGTTCTTATGTTCTTCTTTTTCACCAGCTTTCGGTCATCAGTAGAAATGAACTGGACAATACTGGCCTTTCCAGCTTTCTATAGCGTTGTTTTGTTGTCAGATATTTCATTCCTTTACCTACGAAGAATTAAACTCTTTTTTGTCTTTTTTAATCTTATTCTTCTAGCTCTCATGTTTAATGGCGTCTATCCCCATGGAAAAATATTTGAGCCTTTTTTCTTTTCTAGTCAGAAAAATGTTCATTCTGAATTTTCACCTCTTTATGGCATCAATTACCAAACCTCGGCTTCTCTTTGGTATTTTTCTAAGATCAAAACATTAAAAGTTCCAAGAGCCAGTCGCTATGACTTCTTTGATACCTTTCCTATTGATTTTAAAAACTTTCCTAGTGTCTTTTATGTCTTCAAAGAAATAACAAATGAATACCCGGACTGGTTATTAGAAATGAAACCTACCATTACTGTAGCCAAAAAATTAGAAAGAAATTATGTCATTGAAAAAGTAGTTATCAAATGAAGGTTTTTATTTTTCTTACCTCTTTTTCACTTATTTATTTTGTTTATGGATTTTATATTTCACAAAATGACATTAGTATTGTTAATCCCTCTCTCAAAATCAAAAACAATGCTCTATTTTATGATTACAAAGGGATTCTTAATGTTCACTCAAATTTGAGTATAGGATCTAGCCCTATAACTCAAATTATTAAATCAGCACAGTTATCAAAACTTGATTTCATTATGTTTACTGATTTAAATTATTTTAATCCTCCCTATGGTTTTGAAGGTTACCATGACCATACCTTAGTCCTTATCGGACAAAAAATAAGCTATCTAGACTCTCGATTTATTGTCTATTCGTTGAGTAAAGAACCTTTAGGAAACTCCCTTGGAGAGGCCCAAATAAAAATTGCAGATCTTTTGTCACAAAAAGAAAACAAAGACCATCTTATTATTCTAGCTCATCCCTCTGAAAAGGGCTTTATTTGGAACGGAGAGCTGCCCTCTGGGATCGATGGTATCGAGCTTATTAATCTTAAAAGTCTAACGAATAAATCTTGGGCCTCCTCTAAGTTATCAACTATTTGGAGCCTTCTTATTTATCCATTTAATAACGGGCTAGCCTTCGGAAGAATTTTTAATGAGCCTACTGACGAATTAAATCTCTTTGATGCAAATCTACATTCACATTTTTTTGGTTATGCTGGCTCTGAAGCCTCTGCCAGAACCATTCCCATCGCTAACTACTTAATTAAGTTTCCTTCTTACCAAAGAACCTTTGATATTTTTTCAACCCATGTCGTTTTAAGGTCTGAACTAACTGGAAACTCGAAAACAGATCGCGCTAAAATTTTTCAAGCTTTAAAAAATGGAAACTTTTATTTAGCTTTTGATTTACTTGGAAATAGCACAGGCTTCCTATGCTATCTAGAAGATCTGACAAAAAATTTTTCTATTGGATCAAAAGTCAAAAAAAATAAAAACTTAGTCCTTAAAATAAAACTCCCCACTAAGCCACTCCATTTTTTTGAAATTGTGATCTATCGAAATGGACAAAGATACGCTACCTACAATGACGATTCAGTAGAATTCCCAATTAGAGAATCTGGAACCTACAGAGTACAGGTCCGAGTGAGTCCCTATCTCCCTCTTCCTGACGCGCGTACATGGATTTCATGGATTTATACCAACCCATTCTATGTTATTGACTAAAAAAATCTATCTATATAAATTCGGCAATCATCTTCTTTTCAATAGGAGGACTTATGAGATTTATTGCTTTTGACCTTGAAACTACGGGAATTTTACCTGGAGTTGATGGCATCGTTGAAATTGGCGCTGTTAGATTTGTAAATGCTCAAGTGGAGGCTATTTATTCTATCTTAGTTAATCCACAAAAACCTATTCCCATAGGCGCCTCAAGAGTCAATGGGATTACAGATGATATGGTTAAGAACCAACCAACTATCGAAGAATTGCTTCCTTCTTTTTCAGAATTTTGCCAAGATGATTTATTAGTAGCTCACAACGCTGCCTTCGATGCTCAATTCCTTGTTTCTGATTATAAAAAATATGAAATCGCAACGCCCAAAGGGATTGTTCTAGATACTTTAAGTATAGCTCGAAAAATTTTCCCTGGTCTGCCCAATTATAAGTTGGGCACCCTGGTGCAACACCTAAAAATTCCAAATTCAGATTTTCACAGGGCCGAAGCCGATGCTACTTATTGTGGAAAACTTTTTGTGGAACTCTATCAAAGAATCTCTGTGGGTGGACAGCTTCCTAGAGTTGAAAATCTCGTTGCTTTGACCGGAAAACCAGAATTCAAATTTCCAGAAATCATTAGGCAGCCAAAACAGTTAGATTTACTTTCTTTGATGTAAGGGCCTGTCTAGAAAGTCGCGTTTATAAGGGAATTGATTCTAATTGTTTTAACTCAATGCTTTTTCGACCTGAAAATCCTTCATTATAACCGTGAAAAAACTGAATTCTTGGTTCCGGATATTTCCAACAATAGTATCCAGAACCACTGTCAAAATCAGCTAACCACAGACCCTTTGGTTTAGCTCCCAATCTTTCTAGTTTATTTTGCCATTGATCAATCAAAAAATTGATTAATTGTTCCACTTCTTTTGCGCGTTCACTTTGTTTATTTGGATATGCTTCTAATTGATTAATTAGTTTTTTTACTTTTCGACTATACTCTTCCGTCAGTTTATAAATAAGCGGTAAAAGTTCTTGTGCCTCATTAAAGGTAAATATCTTTTTTGGGGAATTTATCTCAAATATATTTTTCACTTTTTGTTTATGTATTATAGTTTCTTGAGTTTCAAGAGTTTTAATAAAAGTTTAAGCTGTTTTGAATATTTTTTAAATGTCACAAGGCGTTGGGTTAATCATAGCTTTTGGACATTTCAAACATTTGTCCACCTCCCAAAATCACAATTAACAAAATGATAACTGCAATCAGTAGATATTTTAGATAGGCACCCAAGGACATTTCTTCATCTTTAGCTTCTATTTTTATAACCGTTGTTGGAGGTTTTATAGCGACTTTTTTTTGCGAAGTTTGCACCATTCCTTCGTCCAATCTTGCAACAACCCTGGCTTCAGATTGTATTTTTCTTTCTTGTTTGTCGCTCATTTCTTCAGTGTAACCAAAAACAGCAATTCCCCTACCGTTGGATGATGTGGCTTGTCTTTGATTGCTCGAATTAATAAAACGATCTTCTTTTTTATTTAGACCGTTAACATATCGTTTTTTTCCACCGGCACCGGCATCTCCGTCAAGTCCACTGCCTGAGTCTGTGGAACCAGACCCCTTCCTGCCAAACAGAGAATTTCTACTTGGAGATCCGGCAAAACTGTTTGCGCTTTGGGATCCACCAGAACTATCTGAACTCCCAGAACCTTTTCCTGAATCCTTTTTTGAATTATTATTTGCGCTATTTTTGTTATTACTTTGATTGCCTCCGGCATTGCTGTCTGTTAGTGAATTTTTTCCATTTTTGGTAGATTCTCCAACTGCCGAGCCACCACCGCTCGATCCATTATTAGCAAGAGAACCACTGCCTTCAAATTTAAATGAACACTGTGAATCTACATCTTTTAATTTATTTTCAGAATGAATGCTTGGAAGTTCACCAGAACTCAGCATGCAGGCAACATAAGTTCCCATAAAATCTTTCAAAAAACTTTGCATCGGTCTAAATATTTGTCCTAACGCCAGCAAAATCATAGATGTTGTAATAACGAGCAAAAGAATATACTCGACGGTTCCCTGACCTCTATTTGACATCATTTTTAAATTTATCCATTTTCTAGACTCGACCATAAATAATTTACCCAATACAATTCATTAATGAGTAAAAAAATTACCCTCTTTTTAATCTTATCAAGTCTTTCGGTTTATTCAGAAGAAGAATTAACCCTTGACGAAGAAATCCCGCCAACTGCTATAAAAAAAGAAGAGAAATCTCAAAATAATACAGTACCAATAATTAAACCAACTCCCTTCTTCCTTGAAATCAGCGCCTTGTTCCAAAAAAAAGAATACGCCAAAGTAACTTCACTTCTTTGGGGTAAAATTGAATCACTTTCACGTCCTGAAATGCTTTTATTGGTTAAAGCCCATTACCAAGCAAAGGAATATTCCGAGTCAATCAGGGCTGCCAACCTAATGATTGCAAAGGATGCTAAGGATGAAGAAGCACTTACCTATATTGGATTAAATCTATTAAAAAAAAATAAAGCCAGAGAAGCCAAAGAATATTTTAAGAAAGCTAACGATATAAATCCCGTATATTCGCCAGCCATAGAGGGTCTTGCAGAAATTTATCTAAAAAACAAAAACTTCTATGAATTAAGACTGATTTATTTGGATCTGATAAAAAAAATAGGAGAAAAGCCCCATTACTTGAATCAACTTTGCGATATAAACACAAAAGATGCCAGCAATGATGCCGCCATTGAGTTCTGCAATAAAGCCATCAATTTAGATCCTTTGTTCCCAGACAACCATATCAATTTGGGCCTAATTTATAAAAATATAAATGATCTAGAGAAGGCTAAAAGCCAGTTACAAACGGCAGCAACTAAATTTCCTTCTTCTGATATGGCTCAATATCAATACGCCCTCCTCTTAGAAGAGCAGAAAAATTATATCGAAGCCTATAAACACTATTCTCTTTGTAGTAAATTAAAAGCGGATGAAGAACGATGTTGGGCGGGACTGGCAACCGCAGGGTATCAGCTTTCAAAATTTGATGAGTCCTATGCCTCTTTGAAAAAGGCATGTTTGTTTAATAAAAAAAATTCAATCATTGGCAGAAAGGCTGCCGTTCAGGCGAGAAATGCTAAACAGCTAGACTGGGCAAAAAAATTTGAAAAACTTTCTGACATCTGCGGCAACTAGGAGACTTTTTTCGTGGCCAAGAAGGTGTTCACGTTAGTTTCGGTTGATTTTATCAATCTAAATGAAATAAATTTTTTATATGTGAATTAACTTCTCTTATTACGGTCATACTCATTTTACTTTCCATTTGAGCCAAGTAATTTTGTGAAATTAATAACGCTTTGTCTAGTTGATTTTGATTACCCGTAAAAACAGTAATGGTCTTGGGAGTCTGAAATCTAAGCAACCTAAAATCCACTATTGCTAATTCTTCTTTTATCATTTTTTGTGAAAATTCTAAGCTATCCCCAAGAAATTCGCTTTCAACAACAAAAATAAAGTCTTTTATTTTTTCGCCGGACAAACTTAAATAAGCATCAATAATTATTGGATCTATATCTTTCAAAATCTTTTTTTTGAAGGGTATCTTTTCTGATATTTCTAAAAAAATATTCTCTGCATCAATGACATTATCAGTTCTCACCAGGACCTGGGACCAAGTTCCAATAATTGAACAATCGAGAAGCTCACCGCCCTTATTAGCAAAGAGATTAGCGATTTTCAAAGCCAAGCCATAGCTTTCAATCCAAACGATAACCAATTCTTTCATTACACCATCTCGCCGATCAAATCGTATTCCATACTATCCGTAATTTTCACTTTTACAAGATCGCCAACCTTTGCATTTCCAGAATTAATATAAACAACTCCATCAATATCTGGTGCCTGTTGTGAACTTCTTCCCTGTAATAACAAATCTGTTTCCTCACTAAATCCTTCAACTAAAACTTCAATCTCTTTTCCAATAAAGCTTCTATGGGCATTTAAGGAAATTTTTTGCTGAAGTTTCATCAATTTATTGTATCTTTTCTTTTTAACAGAAGTCGAAATTTGATCGGGCATCTTGCCTCCAGGAGTATTCTCTTCTGGGGAGTACATAAAGCATCCAACCCGATCAAATTTTTGTTCAGAAATAAACTCTAACAACTCTTCGAATTGCTCTTCAGTTTCTCCTGGAAAACCAACAATAAACTGAGTTCTTATAACCGCATCAGGGATTTCAGATCTGATTAAGCTTAAGGCGTTAACAATTTCGGATCTGGTCATTTTTCGATTCATTTTTTTAAGCATTTCATTATTAATATGCTGAAGTGGCATATCAAAGTACTTTACAATTTTAGTCGATTTTTTTATCACATTTATCATTTCTGATGTGATCCCATCTGGATACAAATATAATAATCGAATCCACTTCAATCCATCTACTTGATCAAGGGCTTTTAAAAGTTCTAAGGGCGACTCTTTGGCGCTTGAGTCTTTTTTCCTTAAATCCCAACCATAATCCGTAAAATCATGGGAAATAATCATTACTTCTTTTACTCCCCCTGCTACTAGTAACTTTGCCTCATTTATAACATTCTTAATCGTTCGGGATTGGAGGTTTCCACGAATAAGAGGAATGGCACAAAAAGCACATCGTTTCAAACAGCCCTCAGAAATTTTCAAATACGCCCGGTGTCTTGGCTGGGAATTGACTCTAGGTGTATTTTCCTCTTGAAGGTAGGTTGGCAAATTAAAAAATGTTTTCTGAGTGTTGCCAGTACTGTTATTCTTCAATATTTTATCAATGTTTTGAAACTCTCCAGAACCTACAAACAAATCTGCCTCTGGAAGGTCATCAACAAGATCTTTTTTATATCTTTGTGTCAAACAACCTGCCACGACGATCCTTTTGATCTTACCCTCTTTTTTTAGTTGACCCATTTCTATTATTTTTTGGAGAGACTCTTTTTTAGAATCTTCAACAAAACCACAGGTGTTAATGATAACTGTATCTGCAAGATTTTCATCTCCGACCACTTCAAACCCATCGTTTATTAATGTTCCTGCCATAATTTCTGAATCAACCAAATTTTTTGGACATCCCAAACTTATAAAATGAACTTTTTTATTTTTAGTTGTTTCTTCATTTTTCATAAATTGGTTACCTGATCCTCTTTACTTGGTTTATATTTAAATATTTTAACGTTTGTTTTTGATGAAAACTCTGTTTTTTCAAAATCTAATTGTGTTAAATTTCCAACATCATCTTTATAGGTAAGTGAAATAAATTTACTTTCTTTTACATTCACTTCTAAAGATTTAAGGTTAAGCTCAGGATTAAGAGGTGTTAAAAAATACTTTGTAGTAAAATCTTGTTTTTCTTCTTTGTTAATTTTAAAGTTTTTCTGCAACCCATCTTTTGAAATCAAAGTGGAAATGAGTATTTGTTTTTTAGAGTTCTTATCTAACTTGGCTTTTGCAACTTGAACAGGACCTGGAAGCTCCTTGGGGGGAAATTGAACGTTCCAAATAGTACTTCCATCGAATATAATTTGATTTTTTTCTGGTTCCTCAACATTCATCCTGAACTTGCTAGCGCCCAGATAAATGGTTCCTTTAAACTTAGACTCCTTACCTAATAGGTTTGATTTCACCGTTTTTGTAAAATGAATAGTAACTAAACCTGTTTTTCTATATTTAGAAGCAACCTCAAAAAGACTTGATTTGGTTGTGGCATAAGAACCAATGCCCTGAAATAACCCAATAAAAAAAACAAACAGACTAAACATACTGAACAGATTTTTTTGATACGACAACTTTTTCATAATTTACCAAGAGCCTTTTGAATATCTTAAGTTTGGAGATCATAGCAAATATTGATTTTTATTTCATCTTCTAAATGCAAGGGAGATACCTATAATTGATTGAAATTCTTTATAGAAATCACTCATGGCTAATAAAGTAGCTCCCGTTGTGATGACGTCATCTACAAACAAGATATTAATTTTATCTTTTCCCGTAATTTTTTCAATAATTTCGTTTTTAGCTTCAAAACGATCCTTTAGATTATTTAATCTTTCGACCTTGGAAAGCTCCTTGCTTTTCAGTGAAGATTTTACATGGATCCCCCGGATCACTTCGCAATCTAAAAATCGAGATAGTCCTTTCGCCAATAAAGCCGAGTGATCATCTTTTTGTGAAAAATTGGGACAAGGAACAATGATTAGTTTATCTTGACGCTTTAATAAGTGAACTAGTTCGTAATACATAACCCTGGCATAAAAGAGCCAAGCATCTTTTTTTGCCGTCCCCTTAAGTTCTAGAATTAGTTTATTTAAAATTTTATTTTGATCTCTCTCCCATAAAAAAAGAGAATAGCAGGTTATATTGTTGATTTTATGAATATGAATCCCATTGGGGCAGGAGTATTTAAATAGATTTTCTTCACAGATATAGCAAAGCAAGGATTCTCTGGCTCGATAGGAACCACAATTTGCACAGTTTTTTATTCCATAATATAAATATGATTTTAGTTTTATCATTTTATGGGCACCCCAATCGCGATAATCGCGAAAGAAGTCTATTCAAATCAAAGTCCTTTGTTCACTCAGTTTTAAAGATACCTAAACTGATTTGATTTCCGAAAATATGGCTGTGACTGAAACTATAACCACAAGTTCGAGAAAAAAATCGCGATAGGGTCTTTAGCAAAATAAGGCATGGACAAAAAGATTAAATTAAATTGTATACCTTGTTTTGTTACAGGCCCTTATAAGACTATTCGTTATGATAGGGCAGATTGTTGAGTATTGAAAATGACCGATAAATTTGTTCAAGAACAATTAACTGAGCTATTAAATGATTAAATGTTAAATTTGATAACGAAACATTAAGATTCGCTCTTTTTTTTAATTCATCACTAAGGCCAAACGCACCACCGATTAAAAACACAACTCTTTTTTTTCCTGAATTTAATATTAAATTTATATTTTTAGAAAAATCCAAGCTATTTAAGGACTTTCCTTTTTCATCAAAGACAATTAAAAAATCGTCTTTTTCTAGAAAATCAAATATCTTTTGAGATTCTTTTTCTACACGAGCCTCTTTAAAACTTCGATTAAAGTTTTCACCCTTTATTGTTTTCATTTCAAGTTTAACAAAATGACTTATTTTTTTTTGATACAACTGAATAGCTTGATCAGACCATTCTTCTTTGGCAGACTGAAGATTTAAGAAAATAAACTTCATTCTTCTAAATTCATTGCCTTAGCATTTTTCCATAATTTCTCTAGAGAATATTCTTGTCTCACATAATCATAAAAAACATGAACAATTAAAGACCCGTAATCAACAACCACCCAACGACCTTCACCCGTTCCCTCAACACTCTGAGGCAATAGATTAAACTCTTCTTTTACTGCTTGGGTTAATCCTTCGGCCAAGGAAATGGCATGTCGAGTGGACGTCCCCGAAGCGATCAGCGTGTACTCTGAAGAGGATGATAAACTTGTTAAGTCGTAGGCTGCAATATTAACAGCCTTCTTCTCATTGAGCTGTTTAGAGCAAAACTGGGTAAACTGAGCATAGTCTTTAACTTTGAGCCCTTGTTCACGATATATTTGATTTTCTTTAATATAATTCTCAACACCAAGTGGTAGGTATTTTATTACCGGACGTCCTGATCTTAACTTTTTTCTTAACTCTGTAGAGGAAATTTCGACATCATTTAAGGAAACAAATTGAATACTTCTTCCATTTTTTAAGTCTAAAAAATTAAACTCAATTTCGTTTGTTACAGGTTGTAAAAACTTAGGAAGATCAGAAAAGCTTTGTGGCAAATGATATCCAGACCTGGTCGTTACAACCAGATTTGTTTCGTTTATTAAGGTTAAATAGTCCTTCCACTTATATAGATTTTCTAAATTATCAACTCCAATAATTAAATAAATCTCTTCTGGCTTATAAGTTTTTCTGTATTCCTTAATAGTGTCTATTGTATAACTCAAGCCCCCTCTTCTGATTTCTTGATCATCGACTAAGAAATATTTGTCATAGCCTTCAATGGCTTTTGCTAACATTTCCAGTCTTTGCTTTGAACTAGGTCCTTCAACTGGGGTTTTAAGAGGGTTTTGATGATTGGGAACGATGGCAATTTTATCAAGGCCCAATTTCCTTCTTACTGTTTCCAAAGCATTAATATGTCCAAGGTGGGGTGGGTTAAATGAACCGCCAAAAATTCCAATTTTCATATATTTTCCTGATTAAATAATTTATCGGTTAAGAACTGAAGTAAATCTTTAATGTTTTTTCCTGTAAACGCAGATATCGCAATAACTTTGACATTAAACTGTTTATTAAATTTTGAAATTAAAATTGATAATTCCTCTTCTGAAAGAGTGTCAATTTTATTTAAAACGACAAACTGAGGTCTCCCTGTTAAAGGAAAAAAATCAACTTTGTCTTGATTTTTTTTATCATACATCTCTAGCTCGTAGATCAAATCCAAGTAATCCTGAAGGGGATCTCTACCTGACAACCCAGAAGCATCTATCAAATGAATAAAAAACTTGGTCCTTTCAATATGCTTTAAAAACTGTATCCCGAGGCCAACTCCTTGATGAGCGCCCTTTACAAGTCCAGGAATATCTGCCACAACAAATGTCTTAAAATCAGCTGCTTTGACAACTCCAAGATTAGGAGCCAGCGTCGTGAAGGGGTAATCTGCGATCTTTGGTTTCGCCGCTGAAATCCTAGAAATAAGCGTTGATTTTCCAGCATTAGGAAATCCAATGATTCCGACATCAGCAATGAGCTTGAGCTCAAGAGTCACTTCTCTCTCTTCACCTTCTTCTCCTGGTTGAGCGTGTTCAGGCGCTTGATTGACGGAAGTTTTAAAAAAGTGGTTTCCTTTTCCCCCGCGTCCACCCTTTAATAAAACAAATTCATTGTGCTCTGCCATATCGACTAATACTTCAGAGTTTTCTGTTTTTACAATGGTTCCCTTAGGAACCAAAAGAACAAGATCCATTCCATTTGCTCCAGAACAACGAGCCCCTTCCCCTGGAGAACCATTGTTGGCAATATATTTTTTGTTGGCTTTGAAATCGACTAAAGAATTTAAATGAGGACTGATTTTTAAAATGAGGTCCCCACCTCGACCGCCATCACCACCATCAGGTCCACCGCGAGGGGTTCCAGATTCTCTTCTAAAACTGACGCAACCAGCACCTCCGTGCCCAGATCCAACTAATATTTTAATTTCATCAATAAATTTCATGACCAATACCGCCAATTTTTTTTAACCTATTTGTAAAGAAAAAGGGAGTATGAAACTCCCTTTTTAAAATTTTACAATTTTTATAGGCTTTTAGGTCTCTTCTAAAGATTACTCTATTTTTAAGCTGTTTTAGGATAAACTGAAACTTTTAATTTTTCCTTCGAAGCTCTTTCAAATTTTACAACTCCTTCGATAACAGAGTAAATTGTCCAATCTCTTCCAACTTTAACATTATTACCAGCATTAAATCTTGTTCCACGCTGTCTTACAAGAATAGTACCTGGAAGAACTGATTGCCCTCCAAACCTCTTAACACCTAGGTTTTTACACTGCGAATCGCGACCATTCTTGGTACTACCACCAGCTTTTTTCGATGCCATTTCTCACTCCTATCAATAATTCCCAATAATATTTTAAATATCTACTTTTATGTCGATTTTTTTGTAGCTTTTTTTACAGCCGATTTTTTCGCCTCTGTTTTTTTCGCAACTTTTTTTGGCGTCGCTTTCTTGGTTACTTTTTTAGCTGTCTTCTTTTTGGAAGACACTTTTTTTGTTTCATCTTCACCTAGAGCTGTTGCTTTGTTGGCCTTTAATCCAGCTTGCACCTTTGCTTTTCTCGCCTCAACTTTATCTTGAATTCTTTGAGCTCTTAATGCCGCCATATCAGAAATCTTTGGTTGAGCTTCTGTTGTTTCTGTTTTTCCTTCTGGAGAAGTGATCGCTTTAACAAATAACTCAGTAAAAGGTTGCTTGTGACTTTTAAATTTTCTAAATGAATGTCTTCTTTTCTTTTTAAAAACAATGACCTTTGGGCTCCTGGCTTGCTTAGTTACCACAACAGTTACAGAGGCATTTTTAACCACTGGCTGGCCTACATGAGTTACATCTCCACCTAATAGCAAAATATCGCTAATGTTAAATTCTGATCCTAATTGCTGTTCAAGCTTCTCAACTTGCAAAACATCACCGGGTTTTACTGTATATTGTTTTCCACCAGTACGAATAACTGCGTACATTTTTGTACCTCCAAGAACGGGATTAAGCTCGATGTTAATGCCACTAAGCTCATTAATTGTCAATAATTTAATCAAACTATTTCATATAAATATAGGGGTCAATGAATATTTAGATTTTTACATTATAAATAGTTCATATTGTTCAAGATGATAATTAGGCTCAATTTTAAAAGCGACTGATTTTTTTAATTTTCGTTCTAATTGTTCAAGGGTCTCGCCCTCGAACTCATAAATCCAATCCACTATTTCACTCCGACAGTGAACAACGAAATTATTCTTCTGGTTTTCAACCATTCCAACTTCTCGCTCTAGTTCTCTGAAAATTTCATTTGCCACTGTTGATTTTCTTTTAATATAGCCCTTCCCATCACAGTAACTACAGGGTTCACACAGTATTTTAATCAAGCTTGGGCGAATTCTTTTTCGAGTCATCTCTACCAGACCCAAAGAGGACATGGATAAAACATTGACTTTGGCTCTATCTTTAATAATTTCTTCCTTTAAAGCTTCAATGATTTTTTCCCGATGACTGTCTTTTTCCATATCAATAAAGTCTATGATAATAATCCCGCCACAGTTTCGTATTCTTAATTGATGAGCAATCTCTTTAACAGATTCTAAATTCGTTTTTAAAATGGTGTCTTCCAAGTCTTTTTTCCCGACAAATCGACCCGTGTTCACATCAATAACTACAAGTGCTTCCGCTTCATCAATAACAATATATCCACCCGATTTTAACCATATTTTTCGGTCCACCGATCGAGATATTTCTAACTCGACATTATACAAATCAAACAAAGGCTTTGGCTCTTCATAAAGAATAATATTTTGCTTATATTTAGGCATCAGTTGCGAAACAAATTTAGTTACTTTTTTGTGAACTTCCACATCATCAACCCAAACAGAAGTTACCACTTCACTCATTAAGTCCCTGAGGGCTCTTAATTCCACATCCATCTCTTGATGGATCTGCCCTGGGGTTTTTTTCTTTTCATAATTTTTAAGGATCTCTTTTGATAGCCTATCTAGATACTCAATATCTGATCTTAAATTTTCTGCAGTGGCACCTTCCCCGGCTGTCCTGACGATGACCCCTCCGGTTGGGTTGATTTTTTGAACTAATTCCTTGAGCCTTTCACGCTCTTCTTCATTTTCAATTCTACGAGAAATTCCTAAATGCCTAATAGTTGGCAAGTAAACAATAAATCTTCCTGGTAAGGAAATATGGGTCGTAAGCCTCGCTCCCTTGGTGCCTAAGGGATCCTTCGCCACTTGAACCAAGATGGACTGCCCTTCTTTGAGTAAATCTTGAATTGGTGTTTTGTTGTCATTCTTTTGCGGAATACCCTCTTCATCATAAATTGTCTCTGAAAGTGGTTCTTCCCTATCTAAGTCTGAAAGGGGATAACTATCTGAGTCTAGGTCTTCCCTGATATCTCCAACATAAAGAAAAGCTGCCTTTTCTAGACCTATATCCACAAACGCTGCCTGCATGCCTGGCAAAACACGTAAAACAGTTCCTCGATGAATAGCTCCTACCAAAGTTGGAGATGTTTTTCTTTCAATTTTCAAATCCGTAAGGACCCCAGAGTCAACATAAGCCACCCTTGTCTCGTGTGGTCTTACATTAATCAAAATTTCAGCAGACATATTGGCTCCTAAAAATTAGCAGTCCAGATTTGTTTTAAATAAAACCCTAAAACACCCGTCGAGGTTTATTGTATTAAAATAATACCGATAAGTCATACATTAAAGATATTATGTATTCTACATTAACCGGGAGTTAGCTGTGGCAGCAATAGATGATTTATTCAAAATCATGGTTGAACAAAGAGCATCAGATTTACATATCACCAGTGGGGCACCTCCTTTTTTGCGACTACACGGAAGAATGATGCCTCTAAATTATAAAGAATTAAACAGCCAAGAAGTTCAAGGTTTGCTTTTTGAAATTTTAACTGAAAAGCAAAAAAAATCCTTTGTTGAAAAATGGGAGTTGGATTGCGCTTATACTCTACAGGGCGTGGCTAGATTTAGATGCAATGTTTTCATGCAGAGAAAAGGACTTGCTGGTGTTTTCAGGATTATCCCAGAAAAAATCAAATCAGCTCAAGAGCTCAATATTCCCCAAGGGATTCTGGATTTGTTGGATTGTGATCGTGGTTTGATTCTTGTGACGGGTCCAACTGGTTCTGGAAAATCAACAACTCTAGCTGCCATGATTCACGAAATAAACTTAAGCTCTGAATCGCATATTATCACGGTTGAAGATCCCATCGAATTTGTGCATCAAAATATCAAGTGCATCGTGAACCAAAGAGAAGTCGGCTCCCACACCAAATCTTTTGCCAATGCCCTCAAAGCAGCGCTGCGAGAAGATCCAGATATTATCTTAGTGGGAGAGTTGCGAGACCTTGAAACCATTTCATTAGCTCTGACTGCCGCAGAAACGGGTCATATTGTTTTTGGAACTTTACATACGAATAATTCTGCAAAAACGATTGATCGAATTATCGATGTTTTTCCTTCTGGACAGCAATCTCAAATCAGAACCATGCTTTCTGAAAGCTTACGTGGAATTGTGGCTCAAACTCTTTTTTCTCGAGCTGACGGACAGGGACGAATTGCCGCCTACGAGATTTTAAGAAACTCAAAGGCCATTGCCAATCTCATCAGGGAGGGCAAAATTCACCAAATCCCATCAGCTCTTCAAACAGGAACTTCTCTGGGCATGATTACTTTTGAAAAATATATCGAAGATCTAGTAAAAAAAGGAAAGGTATCCAGTGCTGATGCTAAGACCTTTTTAGGAAAAGAAAGTGAATCTTCGTCCTCAGTAGCGTCCGTCAAAAAATCAAGCTAGTAAAAGCATTCTAAAATGGGTTGTAAAAAATACTATCATGTGAAATTTCCTTTTTGTTGAACTATTTATAATTTCGATTTAAACACTTGAATCTAGTCTTTCAATTATGATTCGGGATTCCCTATAAAAAAGGAGAACCCATGAGCAAATTTTTACGAATACGAACCATTTTAGCTCTGGCAACATTTTTATTTTCTATGATTTCCAGTGCGAGCAATAAACTTACCTGTTTGAATCAAGCCACCGGAGCAGCTTTAGAAGTTAGCTATTTTGGTGCCCCTTCCTATTACAATACTAACGGCGAACTACGTTTAAATCATATTCTGGTTGGTTTCTTTAGATCACAAGGCCTCAACATAGAAGCGCCTTATCTTTTTGAAGGTTATACTAATTGGAGTTATAATAATTTTTCTTTTACTGCCGGAACGCCAAAAGCATTTTCACTTAATTTTTCTGCCGACTCTGGTGGCTTAAAACTTTACTATGTTCAATATTCTAGAACGACTCCTTCAACTTTTTTCTTTAACTCAGGAGAATGCCGCTTTAATTAATACACAAAAAAGAAAGTCTACCAATTGTGTTGCCACAAGGTAACCATGGCTGTTGGTTGACGGTTGTTATCATAAACAACATAACCGACTCCGGTTATAAGCCCTAAGAGAACGCCTATAGTGATATTATCAGTGTGCTCTTGGGGTTTTCCATAAAAACTCAATGTACTTAATCCCAAAACTCCGCCACCAATACTTGTAAATAAGACGGTTGCGGTGGTTCTTTTAACAGTTGAAGAGTTTAATCCGCTCTGCGCTAAACTGTTTTGTGACCAAAGAAACAAAATGGTACTAAAAAAAAGAATCCTTAGAATGACGTTTTTCATTTCACCAACCTATCATTGAACATTCAATTTTGACAATTCCTTTTACCCAGGGGTAAATTAAGAGCTGTCCAACTTATTTTTAGATAGATTCTTAACCCCAATCAGAGAAAATTCGGAGACCCAGCAGAATATGGATACAAATTTCAGTAAAACTAATTATGATATAGCAAAATATATCGATCACACCATGCTCAAACCAGAAGCAACTGAATCACAAATTAAAAATTTATGTATGGAGGCTGTAGATAATCGTTTCTACTCTGTTTGCGTCAACTCTGTCTGGGTTCCTTTGTGTTCGTCTTTACTTAAAAATTCGGAGGTTAAAGTTTGTAGCGTTATTGGATTTCCCCTTGGCGCCATGTCAAGTCAAAGCAAGGCTTTTGAAACCTCTTGGTGTGTTGAAAATGGTGCAAGTGAAATAGATATGGTCTTACAGCTTGGTTTTTTGAAGAACAATCAATTTGAATTTGTTGTCTCAGATATTCAAACGGTTGTCGCCGCTGCCAAGGGAAAAACCGTAAAGGTCATTTTTGAAACCTGCTTACTCTCCCATGATGAAAAAATCAAAGCCTGCGAGGCCTCTCTTGCTGGGGGAGCTCAGTTTGTAAAAACCTCAACTGGATTTTCAACTGCGGGAGCTACCATAGAAGACGTTCAATTGATGAAACGTATTGTTGGAAATAATGCAAAAGTAAAAGCCAGCGGTGGAATTAAAAACCTTGCCCAAGCCATGGCTTTTATTTCCGCTGGTGCGGAAAGGCTTGGTACTAGCTCTGGGGTTGAAATACTTAAAGGTCTTGAATCAAAACAAGGTTACTAATTCCATTTTAGAAATAAAAAAGAACAGCAGGGGTTTTTAATGACTTATTTACCATCAGAGTTAATCAAGAAAAAAAGAAATGGCTTCTGTCATTCAGAATCTGAAATAGATTTTCTAATTCAAGCTTACACTCGAAATGAAATTCCCGATTATCAAATGTCGGCATGGTTGATGGCGGTCTATTTTCAGGGCTTAAGTGATGAAGAAATTTTATACTTAACAAAATCAATGATTCATTCTGGTCAAGTTGTTAATTTTAAAAGTATAGACACCTTTAGAGTCGATAAACATTCTACCGGAGGAGTGGGAGATAAAACAAGTTTGATTCTTGGTCCTATTGTTGCTGCGGCAGGAATTCTCGTTCCTATGATTTCTGGCAGAGGCTTGGGACATACCGGTGGAACCTTAGATAAACTTGAATCTATTCCTGGCTTTAATACGCAGCTAACTTTGAAACAATTTGTTGAGAATGTAGAAAAACATCATATTTGTTTTATTGGACAAACCAGAGAAATTTGCCCTGCTGATAAAAAAATATACGCCTTAAGAGACGTCACTTCCACCGTAGAAAGCATCCCTCTGATTTGCGCTAGTATCATGTCGAAAAAACTAGCAGAAGGCATAAATGGTTTAGTTTTGGATGTAAAAGTTGGCTCTGGTGCTTTTATGAAAGATTTATCAAAAGCTGAAGAATTAGCTCGCCAATTAATGAATATTGGAACGGGTTATGGAAAGAAGGTGACAGCTGTGTTGACAAATATGAATCAACCACTTGGAAGATTTGCAGGAAATGCATTAGAGGTATTTGAATGCATTGAAATCCTTAAAGGAAATAGGTCCCAAAATAGCTTAGGAGTTGATTTATTTCAAGATACGAGGGAACTAAGTCTTGTTCTTTCAGCACACATGATACTTTTATCAGGAAAATATAAAAACTATGAAGCTGCCTATCAAAAAGCTACAGAGCTTTTATCTTCTGGAAAGGCATTAAAAAAATTTGAAGAGCTCTGTGAACTTCACTCTGGAAATCTAAATCAATTCAAAATTCTACCCCCTGCTTATGAAATAAAATCCCCCTCTTCAGGCTTTTTTTCCTTTGTTAATACTGAAAAAGTGGGCGTTGCCTTGATCCAATTAAAGGCAGGACGAAATCAAAAAGAAGATATTTTGGATCTTCATTCGGGGATTGAATTTCATTTTAAAACTGGCGACCACGTAACCGAAGGTGATACCCTTTTTACTCTTTATGGCTCAAATAAAAGCTTATTCCCACTTGCTGAAAAGCTGCTAATTGAATGCTTTAAAATTTCCTTGCAAAGATCTTCAAAAGAAGATCTTATCTATAAAGTGATGTTGTCCTCTTAAAGAAAAAAGTTGGGAGTCCTTTTGGTAAAAACGGCGATAGAAAAATTAACTGAAACTGTTGGTTATATTCGAAGCCAATCTCCTGTAAAACCAAAAATAGGAATTATTCTTGGCTCTGGACTTGGTGCTTTTGTCGACCAGGTCCAAGTAAGCACAAAAATTCGCTACGATGATATTCCTCATTTTATGCCCCCAACAGTAGATGGGCATCAAGGTAATTTAATTCTTGGTCATGTGGGCATCAATCCTGTGGCAATTCTTCAGGGGAGAAATCATTATTACGAAGGTCACAGCATGGAAACCGTTGTTTTCCCAACTAGAACTTTAGCTATTTTAGGAATAGAATATTTAATTTTGACTAATTCTGCTGGTGGTTTCGGCGAAACCATGCAACCGGGTGATTTCATGTTGATAGAAGATCATATTAATTTAATGGGAAATAACCCATTGATGGGTCCAAACATCAAAGAACTGGGACCTCGATTTCCTGATATGACTGAAGCCTATGATAAAAAATTGTTAGAACAAATGGAAAAAATTCTCCAACAACAATCTACAAAATATCATAAAGGCATTTATTGTGCAGTCAGCGGCCCTACCTATGAAACCCCAGCAGAGGTAAGATATTTAAAGCAAATCGGGGGTAAAGCTGTTGGCATGTCAACCGTTCCAGAAGTCATTGCCGCCAATCACCTTGGCTTAAGAGTCGCAGCACTAAGCTGCATCACCAATTTGGCTGCTGGCCTGTCGAGGCAAAAACTCTCTCACCAAGAAGTCACCGACACAGCAAAAAAAGTAGAACAAAAATTCACTCACTTTATGAAAGAATTTGTCGAAAATATAGCTTAGGTTATAATGACTTTTGAATAAAACCTCTTTAACTCTTCCTCCGAAAATTTCATCCAAGTCTTATATGTTTTTCTGTAAATTAATTTTCGGTTTCGCAGAGCCATTTCTTGGTTGGCACAAAAGTATCAATATGTAAAAATAAAATATTGCCTTCCATGTCTAGAAAGTAGGTGGCTTCTTCCGTACTTAAATCCCAACTTTGAACCACGACCTTGTAACCAAGTGAAACGTTAGTTTGAGATTCAAATTTATAGGCAGAGACTCTCATGGGATTAGACTGACCTTGTATAACTAAAGATGTATTCATTTCTTTCATATAGGCATTAATGGCCTTTTGTTCTGCTATTGTTAAACTTAAAATATTATTCACTGAGATTTGATATTTTTCTTTCAGGGTATAAGGTTTTCCTGAATTTATTTTCCTGACATTTTCTTGACAAGAAATAAGTCCTTGAAAGGCTTTTTCTTCAGAACTGGCATGACCGGATGTTTCAATAGAAACTATGTAAAACAACAAAGACCCGGTCGTAAAAAAATAGAATAACTTTTTTAAAAAAATAGAACTAATCATTTTACGATTCCCCTAAAAAATCTCGAAACAATTAAGAAATTTTTCCCTGTCAATTTGGAGCCCACCCCTGTAATAATTTCTAAAAAAAATTCCTATCTACATTTAAGTGGAAGTATACAGGCCCCAAATTTTCAATTCCTTTAACCAGCAATAACAGTGCCTATTTTAAAGACTTGGACCTTCAGCTAGATTTTTATTTTTAGACTCCCTAAATAAGGAAATGACTCCGATCTGTTTACCCGGAAGGACTTTCAGTTAGTCACATCATTGAAAGACCACCTAATGGGAGATTACATGGAAGTAAAAAAAATCATCGGGGTTCTTTCGTTTTCGCTATTTCTTATCTCTTGCGCAAACGAAACTGGCAAAACGCCAAAGAGTGTTTTTGAAAAAAAGAACTCTCAATCAAGCTCTACTGACAATTCTAGTTGTCAGTCAGAAATGCTAGAAAATAAATATGTGGTTTTGTGGGAAGATGGAAGTTTTACCTACGAACAAGGCTCTGATGAAGATACCTTTAGAGAAGGTTTTGTTAAAAACAATTTACCTCGCATTAAAAAAGTTTTTTATGACAAAAAAATGAAGTTTCTGAATGATTCCGAAGTTTCCTCAGTAAAGGTTCATTCGGAAACCTCAACGGCGCAAGCTACAAGCGCTCCAGAGCAACTATGGGGACAGCGAATGATTAAGGCCGATGAGGCTTGGAATCAAAATTTTTATGGTGATGGTGTTTTAGTGGGTGTTGTTGATTCCTATGTGGACATATCTCATTCCCAATTAAAAAGTCAAATTTACACTAATGAATTAGAAATTCCAGATAATGGTATCGATGATGACAAAAATGGATTTATTGATGATTACCGCGGGATGAGTTTTACCGGTGAAGAAAAATACACCATCAGCAATCCTCACGGTACCCATGTCAGTGGGATTATTGCCTCTAATCATGATGGTTTGATGAAGGGAATCGCTCCTCATGCTAAAATTATTCCTGCACCTTTTATTACCAACAATGGCTCCGGCTCCCTTGGTGATGCCATCAGGGCGATGAATTATGTTGTGGATAGAGGTGCCAAAATAATCAATGCTAGCTGGGGGGACAGCTCTTGTGCTAAATCTTTGAAAGAAGCATTTCAAGCTATTTCTAATCAAGGAGTTTTAATTGTCGTCGCTGCAGGAAATAGTGGAAATGATTTGGACTATTCTCCTTCTTTCCCTGCCTCTTTTAGTTTTCCAGGGCAAATCACCGTGGGGGCTTCGAACGAAAATGATTATATGTCTTCCTTTTCCAATAGCAGTTTTAACTTAGTGCATTTGGCCGCGCCTGGAGATTTAATTTTTAGCACCACCCCATCAGAAAAGTATGATTATTTAAAAGGAACGAGCATGGCGACACCTTTTGTTTCAGGTGCCGCGGCTGTTCTTTGGGGAGCTTTTCCAAAGGCCTCTTCTGTACAAATCAAGGAAGCGCTGGTCCAATCTGTAGAAGTAACTCCAAATCATGAGTTTAGAGTGGTATCAAAAGGCAGATTAAACCTATCTAAAGCCATTAGCTTTATGAAGCGGTTTTAATCTTTAATCTGAATTAAGGAAACCGAGGCCACCTTGTTAAACAATGATATCCTGCGAAGTGTTCGAAATATTTTAGACATAAGAGATCCTAAAATTATTGAAATCGCAAAACTAACAAATTACGATGTTAGCCTTGACGACGTCGTTTCATTTTTAAAAAAGGAAGAGGATCCTGGTTTTAAAAAATGTGATGATATTTTTATGTCTCATTTTTTGGATGGACTCATTATTTATAAACGAGGAAAAAAGGAACCGCAGGCTCTCTCCCCCACTCCGGCGCCCCCTGTCAGTCATGTTATTACGAATAATTTAGTTCTTAAAAAATTACGAGTCGCCTTTGAGCTTAAAGAAGAAGATATTCTTTCTTTGCTTGAAAATGCAGGGTTTAAGGCTTCAAAGCCCGAAATCAGCGCTATTTTCAGAAATGAACAGCATCGAAACTTTCGACCCAGTGGAGATCAATTTCTAAGAAACTTTCTTAAGGGTTTAACGCACAAAATTCGTGGTATAAAAAAAAGCTAAACTTTTCACAATATATTTAATAGAGTTACACGTTCTTCATTTAATGAGTCTGTCCCCAAAAGGTCAGATACAAGGCGTGATTCCGTTAAAAAATTCGTGGAGGCTTAAGTGCGCTACTATATTATTGAATTAAAAAATTATGTTGGGCAAAAAATTGAGCTCAAAGGTTGGGCTTATCAAACCAGATCCTCTGGCAAAGTGAAATTTATGGAATTGCGCGATGGAACGGGAATTGTTCCTTGCGTGTTCTTTAAAGGTGAATGCGATGATCAAGCACTTGAGCTCTTTGATAAAATAACTCAAGAAACCACGGTAAAATTAATTGGCACCGTCAGAAAGCATCCAAAACATGAAAATGTTTATGAAATGGGTGCTCAATCCATTGAGATTTTGGCTCCTTCTGAAAATTATCCCATTTCTCCAAAAGACCATGGGACAGATTTTCTTATGGAAAATCGTCATCTTTGGCTTCGTTCTAAAAGACAACATGCAATCATGAGGCTCCGGCATGAAATCATTTATGCCATAAGAGATTTTTTTGATGGCCGCGGCTTTACTTTAACTGACGCACCTATTTTCACTCCAAGTGCTTGTGAAGGAACAACTAATCTTTTTGAAACCAAATACTTTGATGAAAAAATGTATTTATCTCAATCGGGTCAATTGTATATGGAGGCTACGGCCGCAGCTTTTGGTAAGGTTTATTGCTTTGGTCCAACTTTTCGAGCCGAAAAATCAAAAACACGCAGGCATTTGATTGAATTTTGGATGGTTGAACCAGAAGTTGCCTTTAATGACATGTACGATAATATGGAGTTGGCTGAACAATTCATAGAGTACATTGTTCAGCGTGTGCTTAAAAATCGCCCTGATGAGTTCAAGATTTTAGAAAGAAACACCGCCAAACTTGAAGTGATCAAAGGATCTTTCCCACGCCTTCACTACAAAGAAGCCGCAGACCTGGTAAAAAAAGAAAATCCAGAATTTAATGTCGGTGATGATTTCGGAGCCACCGATGAAACGATCATTTCTTCCAAATTTGAAAAACCTGTTTTTGTTCACCATTACCCTCAAGCCATCAAAGCCTTTTATATGAAGGAAGACCCCAAAGAACCAGGATATGCCATGGGTTGTGATCTACTCGCTACGGAGGGCTATGGCGAAATTATCGGTGGTGGTCAGCGTGAAGAAAGTATTGAAAAATTATTAACTAAAATTAAGGAACATAAATTAGACGAAAAAGATTTCCAATGGTACTTAGATTTAAGACGCTATGGTTCCTTCCCTCATAGTGGCTTTGGTCTTGGTGTTGAGAGGGCTGTCGCATGGATTTGCGGGCTGCCTCATGTGCGGGAAACCATCCCCTTTCCAAGGCTGTATGGTCGAAGTTACCCTTAAAAAATTGTATTTTTGATTTACGTTTTTAGATTATGTATTTTTAAAATGATGCAAATTATACTAATTATACTTTAACTCTATTTAGGAGAACTGATGGAAACAGAAAATTTAAACATTCAAAAGCTTCAAGAACTTGAAAGACGAAATGAAGAAGCTATGCGTGGCGGTGGAGAAGCTCGAGTCTCTAAACATAAACAAGGTGGACGCCTCACTGCCAGAGAACGCTTGGATGTTTTGCTAGATCCTGGAAGTTTTGTAGAAACGGATCGATTCGTCACGCACCGGTGTACTAATTTTGGCATGGAAAAAAATGTAGTAATGGGTGATGGAATCATCACTGGTTATGGGCGCGTCAATGGAAAATTAGTTTATGTTTCTAGCCAGGATTTCACGGTTATTGGTGGTTCCATGTCGCGAACTCAATCAAATAAAATTTGTAAGGTTATGGATTTGGCGGCTAAAAATGGTGCTCCTTTTATTTCCATCAATGACTCTGGAGGAGCACGAATTCAAGAAGGTATCGAATCCCTTGGGGGTTATGCGGATATTTTTACTCGAAACGTGACTTCCAGCGGAGTGATTCCTCAGATTACGGCCATCATGGGCCCTTGTGCGGGTGGAGCGGTTTATTCACCCAGTATTACGGATTTTGTCTTTATGGTTCAAGATTCAAGTTACATGTTTGTCACTGGTCCCGACGTTATTAAAACAGTCACTCATGAAGATGTGACCAAAGAGGATTTGGGCGGAGCAACGACACATTCGCAAAAATCGGGAGTGGCCCATTTCGCTGTAGAAAATGATAAAAATTGTTTGTTAATGATTCGTGAATTGCTTAATTTTTTGCCTGCTAATAATCTAGACGATGCGCCCATTTTACCTTCGGCGGATCGGCCTGATCGCATTGTTGAAAAACTAAATACTTTGATTCCCGATAACCCTAAAAAACCCTATAACATGATTCAGGTAATTACAGAGTGTGCTGACGAAGGTTATTTTTTAGAAGTTCATAAAAATTTTGCACAAAATATTGTTGTTGGTTTTTCTCGATTTAATGGCCGTCCCGTAGGGATTGTTGCGAATCAACCTCAAGTACTTGCTGGTTGTTTAAATATTGAAGCTTCAAGAAAGGCCGCTCGTTTCATTCGCTTCTGCGATGCTTTTAATATACCAATTGTGAGCTTTGTTGATGTTCCTGGGTTTTTGCCCGGTCGAGATCAGGAATGGAATGGGATCATCACTCATGGAGCGAAATTGCTTTATGCCTACGCTGAAGCTACTGTTCCCAAAATCACTGTGATCACCAGGAAAGCCTATGGTGGAGCTTACATCGTTATGGGGTCAAAGCTTTTAAGGTCCGATGTGAATCTGGCTTATCCTTCTGCTGAAATTGCTGTGATGGGTGCCGAGGGCGCTGTGAGTATTATTTCTCGTGCAGAGATTGAAAAGGCCAAAGATCCTGTTGCTGAAAAAGCTCGTTTGATTGAAGAATATGAAAAGAAATTTTCAAATCCCTATATCAGCGCTGAACTGGGATATACAGATGAAATCATCGAGCCTGCAATGACTCGAAAAAGAATCATCGATTCGTTAGAGATGTTGAAAAACAAAAAAGAAGTCAATCCCCCCAAAAAACATGGAAATATTCCTCTTTAAAAACAGATTAACTTCACTTGAAGGAAAAAGTAAAAAATGAAAAATAATAAGCTCCCTTTTAAGAAAATTTTAATCGCAAATCGCGGAGAAATTGCCATCCGAATCACACGAGCTTGTCGCGAGCTTGGCATTTCTGCAGTCGCAGTATTTAGTGATGCGGACAGAGACAGTCTTCATGTTTTTTTGGCCGATCAGGCTTACAATATAGGACCAGCACCATCTAAAGAGTCCTATCTGAATATTCCTAAAATTATCAGTGTGGCCAAGGAGGCTGGCGTTGATGCCATTCACCCTGGCTATGGTTTTCTCTCTGAAAACACCCATTTTGCTCGAGCTTGTAAAGAAGCCGGGATCGTTTTTATCGGCCCAACATCAGAAAATATCGAAGCCATGGGCGATAAACTTTCCGCAAAGGCCTTAATGAAAAAAGCCAAGGTGCCCACCGTACCTGGAAGCGATGGCGGAGTTGAAACCTTAGAGCAGGCTAAGCTGATAGCTGCAGAGATTGGTTTTCCTGTTATTATAAAAGCTTCTGCGGGGGGTGGTGGAAAAGGCATGCGAGTCGTCCGCCAGGAAAGTGAGTTAGAGAGTGGATTTCGCGCTTGCAAGTCAGAAGGGCAAAATTATTTTTCTGATCCGACAGTCTATATTGAAAGATTTATTAACGATCCAAAGCATATTGAAATTCAAGTTTTTGGCGACCAACATGGAAATGTTTGCCACTTATATGAAAGAGAATGTTCTGTCCAACGACGACATCAAAAAATTATTGAGGAAGCTCCGTCTCCCTCTGTTCCTCCAGAGGTCCGCTTACGAATGGGTGAATCGGCTGTTAGAGCTGCCAAGCAAATTAATTACGAAGGCGCGGGAACTATTGAGTTTATTTTTGATAACTCAACCAAAGAATTTTTTTTCATGGAAATGAATACTCGTCTTCAAGTGGAACATCCCATTACCGAAGCCATCACCGGGATTGATTTAGTAAAAGAACAAATCTTTGTCGCGGCAGGAAGGCCCCTAAGCTTCAAACAAGAAGATGTAAAAATAAAAGGTCATGCTATTGAGGCCAGAATCTGCGCCGAAGATCCCGTAACCTACAAGCCTTCCCCTGGAATGATTCGCGCCTGTCGACATCCACAAGGGCCATTTATGCGAGTTGATTCCTATGCCTATCCTGGCTACGAAGTTCCAATTTACTATGACCCCATGATTGCTAAGCTCATTACCTGGGGTGATTCTAGGGAAGATGCCATTCGTAGAATGCAACGGGCTTTAAGTGAGTTTGTTTTAACTGGAATTAAAACAAACATCGTGCTTCATAAAACTATTTTAGATCACCCTAAATTTCTAGATGGTAGCTATACCACTCAATTCATCGAAAAAAACTTTGAAGTGATCGAACCCCTTTTGTTTAAACAAATTGAAGATCCCATGTTTCTTATCGCCGCAGCCATCACGGCTTACAATGATCGCAAGTCAAAAGATGTTCGACATTTAAACATAACTTCTAACTGGAAACGAATTGGCAGAAAAATGTCAATGCGATTAGCCTAAGAACGCTGAGGTAAAAAATGTATTTTGAAGCAGACCTTAAAGGACGAAAATATAAACTAGATGTGACAGAGCTTCGACATAGCTGGAAAGTTTCCATACAACCTGAAAAGGGGGAATGGCAACACTATGACGTTTCGAAAAATGATTTCAAACAAGCTGAAGAATATATAAGTTTTTTATTTCAAGGGCAGTCCTATTTAGTGGATGTCATTGGCAAAGATACTAAATACACCGTTTTCGCAAGGAACTCATTTCGAAACATTAAAATTTTTAACGATGAGATGCTTTTGCATGAATCTCTTAAAAAAGGAGGCTCCATTGGTGGCGCTAACGAGCTTCGTGCCGGAATGCCTGGCAAAGTTATTGAAATTTTTGCCAAACAAGGTGAGATCATCAAAGCGAATAAATCTTTACTCATTATGGAAGCTATGAAAATGGAAAATGAAATGCGCTCCGACCGAGATGTAAAGATTAAAGAAGTTTGTGTTAAACAAGGCGACAGTGTCGAAGCTGGCGCCCTCTTGCTAAAATTTGAAGAAATTGGATAGAGCGCTAAGAAGGACCTTGTTAAGTTTACTAAAAATTCCAGATAAAACTTGCATTTTTATTCTTTGCTACTTGGTGAGCCATCAATGCCAGTTGATTTTCTTTGAACAAATCCCACCAAAATAACTCCAATATAATAAAGAACGACTAAGGGTACGAGCATTATCATCATGCTCATCACATCTGGGGGCGTTATGATTGCAGCAATTACTGCGAGGATCATCACGGCATAACGACCTTTTTCAATCAAAAATTTCTGAGAGACAATCCCTAACATTGCCAAAATACACATTATAAGTGGAAGCTCAAAGGACACTCCAAACATCAAACTAAATTGACCAACAAAATCGAGATAATGTTCTATCGTAATCAATGGCTTGTCTTCATTCCCACCAAAGTTAAATAAAAATTCAAACGCCATCGGTAAAGCTACAAAATAAGAAAACAAAACTCCAGATAAGAACAAAACCGTTCCTAAACTGATGAAGCTAGCGGCATACTTTTTTTCATTTCGATAAAGGCCAGGGGCCACAAATAACCAAATTTGGTAAATTATAAACGGACTCGACAAAATAATTCCCATAATAATAGAAATTTTAAAATGGGCCATAAATTTATCCATAGGAGCGGTATACACCAAGCCTCCACTTGGCAAATATTTTATAATGGGTTTTCTAACAAGATCAAAAATTTCATTACTATAATCGTAGGCGATACCTGTAAATATCATTAATGCCCACAAACTATTGACTAATCTCTTTCTGAGATCCCGGAGATGCTCTACAAGGGTCATGTGATGTTCTAAATTTTCTTGGGTTTGATCATTCATTCGGATTCTCTTTAAGATTTTGTAGGTTTTTCATCGATTGATTCATCGACTATGGTTTTTTTTTCAGTTGATTTATCTCCTGCAAGTTTCGAATCAAATAAGTTCAACTGGGTTTCGTTTTCTTTATCTTTTCCATCTGCAATCAATCGATGTACTTTGTTTTCTGCAATCTCCTCTGCCGGAGGAGACAATGATTTATTTTCTTCTGGATTTATAAAATTCAAATCAACTTTAGCTTGTTTTTTTAAATCATCGGTTAGTCCCTCGGTTGATCTTTTAAGCTCATTTAAAAACTTACCAATCGTTCTCGCAATCTCTGGAAGCTGATCAGGTCCAATGAGAATCAAAGCTAATATCCCCAAAACTAAAATTTCACTCATCCCTAAGCCAAACATTGTATACCCTTTGATTCCAATTCAATCATGTACGCCTAATTAGAACTCACAAACAAATAATACTCCAATTATAATTTTAACTTAAGAATTTTAATTCTACATAACTGGGCGCGTGACAAAATAGAATTATTATCTAATTTTGTTTATATGATTTTTTACTGTCATAAGGTACCGTAACAATTCCCATTTCATCTAATTTTTGTTTGGCAAGATCAGAACCTGTTTTTAAATAGCTATCATATAATCTAAGCAAACTTTGATTATTAGAAATCATCGATTTATGACTGATATAAGTTAGTGTCTCCACAAAGTCAGAAAATTGTTTAGAAAAAACTGCGAATACTTTTTTTAAAGGATCACTTTTACTTACCGAGTGGGAAAGCTCACCATAGGCATTACCACCCATATTCACATAGTAATCCACATCAATTATTTTTCTTGAAAGCGAATCGCCGAAAAATCCACTTATGTAAAGCGCTCTATCCCCTAACTTTCTTAACAAGTCCAGTTTCGTTGAATTTTCAGAATTAATTGCAACCAAATAAATCTCAGCTAACGTTTGAGGTTTTTTTTTGCCAGACTCATCTGCTATTTCAGTTTCAAAAAGATTTTCTGTTGAAAGAAAAAACTCTAAAAGTTTTACCAAATATTGTCTTACATACGGATCAGCTTTAATTCGACGAGAATTTAGAGCATCATCAATAGCATCATTAAAATAGTCCGAAGGACTTAGCAAAAGACTAAAATTTTCGTTCTGTATTTTAGGTCCAGTACTACTCATAATATTAGTTCCAGTTTACATTGTATAAAAATATTATCCTCAATTAAAGACAAGACTTACAATAACTAGACTTTTATCATTATTTTCTCATTTTGAGACATAAATGAGGGGCTCAAAATCACAATTCAGCAAACCATTTTATTGTTCTTAAAAAAATTAAACACTCGGAGGTGTGGCCCCAACCACGGATATTATCGATGGTGTTTGAAAGATTCGTTGGCTGACTCTTAAAATATCATCAGCAGTTACTTGAAAATATTTTTCAGTAGCTTTAAAAATCTCATCAGAGTCCATTCCGTAAATCACATCAAACAATATTCCCGTACAAATAGTTCCCTTTTTTTGTAAATCAATATCATTTCTTCCAGATAAATATTTTTGGGCACGTAATAATTCTTCAGAAGCCACCGGGGTCGTACAAAGTTTTTTGAATTCTTCCTTAAGCATGGATATCGATTTATCTACTTTTTCTGGTGAACAACCAATGTATCCCCCAAAATATCCTGTTTCTATTCCTTCCATTTTTATTGGAGATACCGAATAAGCTAAGGAGTTTTTGTCTCTTAGTTCGATGAATAATCGACCACCTTGGCCAGAAAGTATTGATTGAATCACTTCTAGGGTGTATCGGTCTTTATCTCCAAGTGGCAATCCACGATAAGCAACAACCACATGTGATTGCTCTTTCTTAAGTTCATGAAAAATCACCTTGTCTTGACTTAAATCACTTAATGGAAATTTGGATGAAAACTTTTCCCCAACGGGTATTTTTTCTATGATATGATTCAATTCTTGAACAAGTTTTGCCTTATTAAAATCACCAACAGCACATAAATACATGTTTCCTGATTTTAAAATGGCTTCATGATAATTTTTAAAATCCTTTTGAGTGAGACGATCTAAAGATTCTTTGCTTCCTAAAATTTCTTTAGCATAAGGATGACCATGAAACATTCCTTTCATAAACTGCATTATACAAACTTGAGAAGGATTATCGTTTTGAGACTGTATTTGATTCTTTTGTATCTGCTTTTCTCTTTGAATAATTTCTTCATCCCAAGTTGGGTTTAAAATCAGATCCCCAGTAATATCCAGTATTTCTTGTTCATTTAAGGATAAATAATTAAGGCTCAAACCAACAGTATTACGCCCAGAAAAAGCACTTAAACTCGCTGCCATTTTATCAATTTTTTCGTTGATTTCCTGCTCTGTAAACTTAGCACATCCTGCAGGCCACACTCTTGAATAAAGTTCTGCCAATCCACCTTGTGTCTCATTTTCTAATCTGACACCGCCTAAAAAAGCGATTTTAAGGGAGCAAGTTGGGGTTTCCTTTTGCTCACGATAATATAATTTTATTCCTCTTTTTAAAGTGACCACTTCGGTTTTAGCTTTTGTCGCTTCCAAATTAAAATTAAATTTTAATTTTTGTGGAGCAAATTTTTTTGTTTTTCCAATATATGAAATTTCTTCTTCTAGATCTTTCACGAATTGAGCAATGAGTGCTTTTCCTTCTGACACTGAATTTTTCGTCATCAAAACAAAGGTCATTTTTTTTGGATCCAAATATTTTTTTGCTAACTTTTGGATGTCTTCCGGCTGAAGGGCGTAAAGTTGTCTAAGGTATTCTTTATAGTAGTTAGGATCGTTCATGTAAAACTCAAGAGATCCCACTTTTCTTGCAAGACCATCAACGCTTTCCAGGGAATAGATTTGTTCAGAGGCAATATTTGTAATGGCCTTTTGAGTTTCTTCATGACTCGGTGGAGTTTGAATGAGTTTAATTATTTCCAATTTTAATTTTTCCAAATAGGCCGCTAAATTCTCTGGTTCTAAACTCGCAGAAACCGCAATAAGCCCTTCATCCTGTGGGGTAAAGGCAAAGGCCCCGGTCGAGTTAACGATGGGCGAATCCATTCTGAGTGACTTAACAAGTCTAGAGCTATCTCCTTGTCCAAGAATCAATGCAAGAACGTCTAAACCTGTAACGTCTTTATGCTTCACATTGGGTCCTTTGAAAGCTAAATAGGTAAGCGCTTCTTGAAATTTTGTTTCTTGAACAAGAATTTGTGTTTTAGTTTGAACTGGTTCTTTTTTTCGCACCACTTTTTTAATCTTATAATCTTTAAATCCTCCAAAATAAGATTCTATTTTTTTCTTCATGTCTGCAGAGACAAAATCCCCAGCGACAACCAGAAACATATTTCTAGGGGCATAACGGCTATGAAAGTACTCCACTATTTTTTTTGCCGATAAGGTTTTTATGTTTTTATCATAACCAATAACGGGAACTTTATAGGCATGATTTTTATACGCTGTTGAAAATAACATCTGGGAAATCTGTCTTTGCGGAGAGTCTTCTCCTCTTTTGATTTCTTCAATAACTACTTCTCGCTCATTATCAATTTCGTTTTTATCAAAAGTTGGATACCCCATCATTTGACTGATAACGTCTAGCCCCACATCGGAATACTGTTTTGAAATGGTGACATAAAACACTGTTTGATCAAAGGAAGTATAAGCATTTAATTCTCCGCCAGACCCCTCAACCGCAGAGGCTATTTCCCCCAACTTGTATTTTTCTGTTCCTTTAAATACCAAATGTTCTATAAAGTGAGAAATACCTTCTTCATTTTTTCCCTCATCTGCGCTTCCTGTTTTAACCCACATTTGAATGGAAACCACCGGCGATTTATGGCTTTCTACAAGTAATACCTTTAAACCATTTTTTAGTTGATATTTTTTGGACATACTCTATTTTCTCCCTATGTTGTTCGGTGTCTATTTTCATATTCCCTATTGTATTCAACGCTGCACCTATTGCGATTTTGCGACCTACGAACAATCACAAATACTGCCACCAGATAGTTACACCCAGCTAGTGATTAAAGAAATCGCTTTGAAAAAAAGGTTATTCCTTGGCGGCTCAACGACTCGAGAAATAAACACAACCTATTTTGGCGGCGGCACTCCAAGTCTTTTTTCCATTGAAAATATTGTACTCCTATTGGAAGCCTTATCAAGGGAAGGATTTTATCGCAGTCCAGATGCAGAACTCACCATTGAAATAAATCCTGGAACCGTGAATGAGCGAAAATTAAATCAGTATCTAGAGTTGGGTTTTAATCGATTCAGCCTTGGTGCTCAAACCTTTAATCAAAATCATCTAAAAAGAGTCCATCGCGAACACTCTGTAGAACAGACCTTGGAATCCTTGGATCTTTTTAGGCGCTACAAGTTAAATTTTAACTTCGATATTTTATTTGGTCTTCCTTTTCAAAATGTCGAAGAATTAAAAGAGGACATTCTTCGAGCTGTTTGTCTGGGGTCTACTCATATAAGTCCTTATTACCTGACCGTTCCGGAGGGACATCCTTTGTCTAAAAACCGCCCCCCCGAAGACGCGCAAATTTCCATGTTCGAGACTATTGATCGCGAACTAACTCATAGTGGGTATTTTCGATATGAACTTTCAAATTATGCAAAACCAGGTTTTGAGTCCAAACACAATATGTTATATTGGACGGATCAAGAATATGCTGGATTTGGACTTTCAAGTCATTCTTATGTTAAACAATCTTTTGAAAATAGCACCCCCTGGGGATCAAGGTTTTGGAACCCAAATAATATAAAAATTTATGAGAATGAAATTAGGGAACAAAGCTCTCAAAATGATTTTTGTTTTATCTCGCCAAAGGAGTTGCCAAAAAAATATTTCGAGGTTCTTGCTGAGAACCAGTCCTTAACAGATTTTTGTCATACATCGTTAAGAATTGCCAGAGGTATTGATTTGTCACAATTGGAAGCAAAGTTTTCAAATACTTTCTATCAACAGGCTCTATCTTCCTTTAGAAAGCTTACCGCCGGTGGTCTTTTGATTGAGACACCTATGGGTTTTTCCCTCTCAAATAATGGAAAAATGATCAGTAATTTTGTTTTTCAAAAATTGACTTTTTAAGATAGATTCACACCTTAATAGTTGTATATACAAGGGATAAAATATATTTTTATCCTCAACTTAGCATGACTCAACTTTTAGAGAAGGAGAACCCCTGTGAGTTCAAATCAACAACCTAATTCTTCAAATTCCGATGATACGACCTCTGATCAAAATGAGAATCCACTAAACTCAAACTCGACAGATTTAAACAGTGAAACTACAAAACTTTTAGAGGAGGTGGATAAATTTAAGAACGACTACCTCTATTTAAAAGCAGAATTCGAAAACTATAAACGACATTCTATTAAAGAGCGCTCTGAACTTTTAAAATACGGAGCTGAAAGATTTATTAAAGACCTTTTGGGCGTCCTTGATAATTTTGAAAGAGCCATGCAAATGAAGGTAACTGCCGATAACTTTCAAACTTTTGTGAAAGGAATTGATCTGACCTCTTCTGAATTAAAGGGCCTCTTAACTAAACATGCCGTTGTCGAGATTCCTAGCGAAGGCAAGCCCTTTGATCCAAATATTCATGAAGCCCTCAGTGCTGAACCTACGGATAAATTACCCCCTGGTTATGTTGTAAAGGTTTTTCAAAAGCCCTACAAATATCAAGAAAAAATCATTCGACCGGGACAAGTTATTGTGGCAATGGCCCCATCAAAAAATTCTGAATCTAATTAATCTGAGTTTAACTAAAAGGAGCAGTGGTGGCGAAACAAGACTTTTATCATCTTTTGGGTGTTTCTAGAACAGCCTCAGACGAAGAAATTAAAAAGGCTTATCGCAAGTTAGCTATTCAATTTCATCCTGATCGAAATCCTGATGATAAAAAAGCCGAAGAAAAGTTTAAAGAAATTTCTGAAGCCTATGAAACATTAAGTGATCCCAAGAAAAGAGAAGTCTATGACCAGTTTGGACACACTCAATCTGGTGGAAATCCTTTTGGCGCCGGAGGAAACCCCTTTGGGGGCGGCAATCCTTTTGGTCGAGGTTCAGGAGGACCTTCTCAAGGTGGTGATCCGTTTCAAGATATCTTTGGCGATGTTTTTAGCGAAATTTTTGGAGCCAATCGCAATGGCGGTTCGCCCTCTGGTGGTGGCTATCAATCTCAGACCAGAAGAAAGCATCAACGTGGTGCTGATTTAAGATACACACTGAGTATTTCTTTGGAAGAAGCCGCTCTGGGATGTGAAAAACCCATCCATTTTGTCAGAAATCGTGGTTCCAAGGAAGAAAATGCAAAACTTGCAGTTACTGTTCCTGCGGGAGTCAAAGAAAATCAGAAATTAAAGTTGACTGGTGAGGGAGATTCATCAACCTCCGGAGCCGCTGGTGATTTATATGTAATTATTCAGATTCAAGAACATCCTTTGTTTCAACGGGATGAGAATGATATCATATTAAATTTGCCTATTCATTTTCTAGATGCCATTTTAGGAACGGCTGTAGAAATTCCCACGCTCACAGGAAAAGTGTTGATTAAAATTCCGCCTGGCACTCATACGGGTCAAATTTTACGAGTTAAAGGAAAAGGTCTTCCTAAAATGGGTGGTTTTGGAGGCGGAGATATGTTGGTAAAAGTGCTTGTTGATATTCCCAATGAAATTTCGCCAGCAGATAAGGAGCTTTTTAACAAGCTTTCTCAGGCAGCTTTGGAAACTCCCATGGTCAAAGAATATAAGGAAAAATTAATTCGTCTAGGAAAATTTAAATAATTACGCACGCTGAAAGGAATTTTATGTTTAATTTTCGATGGCTATGGCCTGTGTTTTTTTTAGTTGGCTGTGCCTCTCCGATAAGAAAAACTCACTCAGTAAATCATGTCCCTTCAGAGAAAACCATCGAAAGATCTTCAGAAAAAAAACCGATTTCTAATTCAAGCATGCAAGCAGGAAGTCCCCATGGAGTGCAACAACCGCAACAAACAAAGACGACACCTCTTCCAAATGATGATTTTAATTATTCCCAATTGGTTAGAGCTGGTTCATTTTTAGAAGCCTTTAATCTGAGCTCGGCTTTGGCCCTTTCAACTGGAGATCCTGCCAAAATTGAAAATTACAAACAAAAATCCATTGAGCTAATAAATGAAAAACTAACATCTGAAGAGCTGCACCATGTCTCTAGAACTTCTGATTACGGTTATTTTAGAAGCTATTCTTTATTTCGCCTTGGAAACAAAGAAATGCAAGTTAACCCAGAGGAAAGTAAAAAGTTCTATCACTCAGTCATTGAACTCATGCCTGATGGTGAATTAGCAGAAAAATCTAAAACCATTCTCAATGATATGGAGATAAGCCGGCGCGTCTCTCCACAAACAATAGGGGTTGTATTGCCATTAACTGGAAAAAATGCAGCTATTGGCCAGCGCCTTCTTCGCGGGGTTCAGTTAGGTCTAGGAACCCATCAATCTTTTTCAAAATTCAAAATTGCAATTGTTGATAGTGAAGGCCGCGCCGATACGGCAAGAATCGGGGTTGAGCGTTTGATTAAAGAAGATAATGTGATTGCTATTATTGGTGGAGCACTTAATAAAACCGTTCAGTCAGAGCTTATAGTTGCTAATGAATTCAATGTACCTTTTATTTATTTGTCACAAAAACAAGGGATCAATGAAATTCATCCTACCTCCATCAGAAATTCCTTAACTCCAGAAATGCAAGTCAGACAAATTGTGAGAACGGCAATGCTTGATTTGAATATGAAAAATTTTGCAATTCTTTACCCGAATGATCCTTATGGAATTGAATACACTAATGCCTTCTGGGACGAGGTTTTGGCTCAAGGTGGTCACATTGTTTCTGCACAAACTTACAATCCTAAGGAAAATGATTTCAGGCCCATGGTCCAACGGCTCGTTGGCACCTATTATATAGAAGCAAGAAAAGAAGAGTACTTGCAAAAATTGAAACTTTTTAAACAAAATTTGAAAACCAAAAACTCTAGAGAAAACGTCAACGTTGACGATATCCTTCCTGCTATTCAAGATTTTGATGCTATTTTTATACCGGATCAAGCCCGTGTGATTGCTCAAATCGGTGCTTTCTTAAGTTACTCAGGAATTAAAGATACAACTATTTTGTCAACAAACCTGTTGAACATACCTGGCATTAGTAAAAAATTTATTAACTTTAATTTTCCCGTTCTTTTTGTAGACAGTTTTATTTCAGATGGACCAAATCAAATTGCCTCTGATTTTGCAAAGGACTATGAAAGTATTTTTAATGAGAAACCTTCTCAGATTGAAATCTCGGCTTATGATTCTGGTTTAATTCTGAGGCAACTGATTTTAAAGGGTTCTGACACCAGAGAAGATCTTGGCCTAAAGTTAACTCAACTTAAATCATTTCCTGCAAGTTACGGACAGCTAAATGTGACCTCAACCAAAGAAGTTTTAAAGCCTCTCATCACCTTAACTCTAAAAAAGGGTGAAGTTTCGATTTTTAAAAATTAATTTTAACCGTTTTTCGTTGCTGAAGACTCATAGGCTCCAAAGGTTGGATTCAATTAAGATCCAATTAATTAATGGAGGAAATGATGAAGGTTTCAAATTTCAATGACCAGTTTATTTTAGAATGTCGCCAAAAGTTAACTCTTGTAAAACAAGATTTGCTTAACAGAATGAAAGTTTCTGCCGAAAGATTTAGAGAAAATAATAAAAATGTTGGGGATGAGATTGACCAATCTGTTGCACAAATAGAAGAGTATAATATTCTTATCACGCAAGATAGAATCAGAAATCAATTATTAGAAGTAGAATTTGCATTGGCCCGAATTGAGAATGGAGATTTTGGTTTTTGCGAAGAAACCTTAGAGCCAATCGAGAAACAAAGATTGCTAACGATTCCTTGGACAAGACTAAGTATTGAAGGAGCAGAAATTCGCGAAAGATATAAAAAACATTATGCTCAGATATAAATTATTTTTGTTTGTCTGAAATGATCTTAACATCTCTGTCTTGATTTAATTTCATCGCGTTAAATCTTTGTTGAATAAATAATCAAATTCATTTTTTTGATGACATGAAACTTGTTGTACGTTTAATTCACCCATATTTCATTCACTAGAGTAAAATATATTCTCACTTTTGGAGGGGAAAATGAAACAAGCTAGTATCTCAGCAAAGAGTTCAAAACTTCAAAAAACTATGAAACCAAAATCTAAGAAATTAAGTTTACAAAAATCAAATAACACTCTCATCGCTCCTAATTTGGAAAATCATTCAGAAGAACCAGTTCTTGCAAAAATAATCCCTACCTTAAAAGAGTCTTTACTTTTTCAAAAAAGTTCCATTTTGAATAAAACCAATGAGTTTAAAAGACAGCAAGCAGAGACGGTACAGTTGTCTGATGAAGCTGAAGTTGCTTCTAATGAGCTGAGCCAAAATCTTTCAATCCATTTGCATGAAAGGGATTTAAAATCTCTCATTCAGATTGAAAAGGCTCTGGGCAAGATTGCCGCAGGAACCTATGGCGAATGTGAAATATGTTCAGACATGATTAACGCCAAAAGACTGCAAGTAAGACCCCTTGCGACCCTATGTGTTTCTTGTATGGAAGATCTTGAAGAAGAGAGAAAAAGAATTCAGTAATCATTTTTTATGTCAAAAGATTTAAGACGTGGAAGTCTTTGTCACTTTCTATAGTTTTCTGGACTAAGTGTCAGTTATCCATATTTTTGCACAATCAAAATCCGGTCCTTTGATAGTTATATTTGAGTAAAGCTATTGCCTTTTCCAGCCGAGAAAAATGTCAGGAAATCTTGAAAAGACATTGAAAAGAAAAGGGTGTTTTATGAATTTTGATGACAGAAGCGGAAATGGTGGAAATTACAAAGATGATAAGACAGTTGAAGTTCCATCAACACTACCCATGCTTCCTGTACGGGATTTTGTTGTGTTTCCATATATGATTATACCATTGGTTGTTGGTAGAGAATCTTCTATTAGATCTGTGGAAGAGGCTTTGTCAAAAAATCGTTTAATTTTTTTGGTTTCTCAAAAAGATTTAAATGAAGAAAATCCTAATCCTGATTCGATTTATACGGTTGGAACCGTCGCGATGATTATGCGAATGAAAAAAGTTCCTGATGGCCAGATTCGAATATTAATTCAAGGAGTCGCCAAAGCCCGCATTAAAAATTATTCCAAAACATATCCAAATTTTGAAGTGGCCGTTGAGAAAATCGAAGATCTGCGGACCACAACGCCCACTGAGAATGAAGTCTTAATGCAAAAATCTAAAGAAAAAATTGAGAAAATTATTTCCTTAGGAAAAACCCTTCTCCCTGATATTTTATTAGTGTTAGATGATCTACAAGACCCAGGAAAAGGTGCTGATTTGATAGCCGCCAATTTAGGAATTAAAGTGGCTGAGGCTCAAAAAGTTCTTGAAACGGCCGACGCAAAAGAAAGAATGGGGCTTGTTCTTGAATTGTTAAATTCTGAAATCGAAGCCATGCAATTGCTACAAAAAGCAAAGTCGGGAAAAGACGAGACCGGTAAAAACAATCGTGAGCAATTTTTTAAAGATCAAATGAAAGCCATAAAAAATGAACTTGGTGATAATGATTCAAAATCCGAAGAACTTGAGGAATTAAAGGAAAAAATAAATTCTTCAGGAATGCCCAAGCCCGTATTGACAGAAGCACTGAAACAACTACATCGCCTGGAAAGAATGCATCCCGATGCTTCCGAAGCAACGATGGTTAGAACCTATCTGGATTGGATGGTAGATTTGCCATGGAATAAACGATCCGAAGATTCTATTGATTTAAAAGTAGCTAAAGAAATCCTTGATGAAGATCATCATGAATTAATAAAAGCGAAGGATCGTGTTTTAGAATTTTTAGCTGTCAGAAAATTAAAAAGCACGATGAAAGGTCCTATCCTTTGTTTTGCTGGACCTCCAGGGGTTGGGAAAACATCGCTCGGAAAATCGATAGCTCGCGCTATGGGTAGAGAATATTTTCGTATCGCTTTTGGTGGCGTCAAAGATGAAGCTGAAATTCGTGGTCACAGAAGAACTTATGTTGGGGCTATGCCTGGTAAAATTGTTCAAGCATTGCGACAAGTCAAAACTAACAACCCCGTGTTGGTTCTTGATGAAATCGATAAACTTGGAAGTGATTTCAGAGGTGATCCTTCGGCGGCGATGCTTGAGGTTTTAGATCCAGAACAAAATGCAACCTTTAGAGATAACTATCTCAATGTTGATTTTGATCTAAGTAATGCTTTATTTATTGCAACTGCCAACGTATTGGAAAATATTCCTGCAGCCCTTAGAGATCGAATGGAAATCATTCAAATACCAGGATATACCGAGAATGATAAACTTTTAATTTCCAAAAAACATTTAATAAAAAGACAAATGGAAAACAATGGAATTACCTCGGACCAAGTCACTTTCACAGATGACGGTATTAAGTACATCATTTCTGGCTACACTCGTGAAGCTGGTTTAAGAAATCTAGAAAGAGAAATTGGTTCTGTTTGTAGAAAAATTGCAAAGATGATTGTCATGAATGAAGCCTCACATCTAGAAATCACGCCAACAACAGTAACGGAACTTTTGGGACCACCCAAATTCCTGCGAGAAGAAAAGCTATATGATTCTCAAGTCGGAGTTGTGCAAGGTTTAGCATGGACCCAAGCAGGCGGCGAAGTTTTACAAGTAGAGGCTCTTAAGATGAAAGGAAAAGGACATCTCGCACTTACGGGACAACTTGGAGATGTGATGAAGGAGTCCGCTCATGCTGCCATGTCGTACTGCAAAGCACATATGGAAGAATTGGGTATTCCTGAAGATTTCTTTGATCGTTATGATATTCATGTTCACTTGCCGGCAGGAGCCATTCCAAAAGATGGGCCTTCCGCTGGAATAACTTTAACAACTGCCCTTGTGAGTTTAATGACTGAAACTCCAATTCGACATGATTTTGCCATGACGGGAGAAGTAACCTTACAAGGTAAAGTTCTTCCTGTAGGCGGCATCAGAGAGAAGTGTTTAGCTGCTTTAAATCAAGGAATTACAAACGTTATTATTCCTCTTGCTAACCAAAAAGATTTAGCTGACATCCCTAAATTATTTAAAGATAAAATGAATTTCATTTTAGCAGAAAATTTAGATGAAGTGTTTGCTGTCGCATTAGATAAATCAGCAAAAGGAAAAAACAAGAAGACTGATGTTAAAAAAGAAAAAAAGAACAAGACATCATCGGCAGCTGCTTAGTTTTTAAAACTAAGCACTTCGGTGATACCTCTTTTTAAAATTTCACTTGGTAACCACAAATATCCGGTCTTGGGGTCACATTTTCCTATTAGCTCTGGATTCTGATAACTGGAACAGTTTATGCCCCAAGAATTTCTTAATAAAAACTCACACTGGTTTTGTTCATCATTCCATCGTCGCCCGACAATGAGTGAGACATGACCTCCGTATGTTTGATAAGATTGATATCCTTTTTCGTCAAAAATGCTCGTATTATAACCAACAGAAACTGGTTTGTTATTTGAAATATAATAATTAGTTTTTTTTATTAAATTCTCTTTTCCAGATATTGCGAAACCTTTACTTAGCTCATAGTGAAATAATCCATTGATCATAAAATAATTATAATCGACATCATTTATGTCCATTTTTAATTTTATTAAGTCCTTTCCACAAATCCTATTAGCTAATTTTCGCAGAAACGTTTTTCTTGATGAGTTTTTTAATATTTCTTCTACTTCTTCGAGTGAAATTTTATTCATTAAACTATTTGATAGAGTATATTGATTTATTCTTTGTAAATAACTGCTCAAATATTCTTGATTTTTTTTCCTTTTATCGTAGGCATCTTTTAAGTAAACTAAATTATTTATTTTTTCACGCAGAGTTTTATGCGGACCCGTTATGAAAAATTCTTCTTCTAAACTTCCTGTACAAACACCAAAATATTCAGCAATAAGCAAAGCAGGAAGAACATCGCCGACATCATCATTGGGGTATTTTTGAAAAATTTCATTATTTAGTAATGCGATATAACTGGCAGAAACCCGAGCGCCCCTCAATTCATTTTTAAATTTAAACGCGATAAGATCAGCTGCTACATTTGCATAGCACCATCCTATATCTCTTTGATCTCTTAGCGGCCCAAAGTTTTCAGATAAGTCCACTGATGAGCATTTTTCTTTGTCTATTCTCTGATCGCCCCATGTAATTATTGCTAAACTTAAGATTGCTAGTATAATTTTAAGCCGTTTTGGTAAGTTTTTTTTCATCTCAAAAAACTATAGCAAAATACCTACCACATCATGACCACTGATTTTTTATTCTATTATTTTCGCTCTCCAGAACCTTAACTAAGGTTTTTAAATCCGAGACTTCCTCTTTTAAAGTCATTATTTGTTCTTCTTTTTCGTGAAGAATTTGAGTGTAGGCTTTTTTTAGTTCCGCCAGAAGCTTATTGGCTGCTGTTAAAATGGGCTCTTTGACTCCAATTTTAGATATCTTTTCAGAAAACTCTTTGATTCCTGAATTTTCACTAGCTGATGCAGGCATTTCTGTTTTTACATATTCGAACTCTGAAACTATTTTTCGATCTTCTTTTTGTTTCTTAAAATAATATTCTTCTTCTATGTTGATAGAAGGTGAAATTGCAGAACTCAATTCCTGTTTTGGATTTTTATTCTTATACAACATTCCAACTTCATTTTTTAATTGGGGCAATCTTGATGTAGCTGTTTTTCTTAAATTTTCAAGAAAGTTGGAATCTTCATTCTTTATTGAAGACTCCAACTTATCTTCAGTTGAACCTTCAACTGCAAGTTCTAACGAGGTCAAAGGTGATAACTCTGGTGGTGCTGATTCTGAATTTAAATAACTTTGGGAGGGGCTATTTACTTTAGAATTTGTTGAACTTGTTGGTCCTAGGTTTTCATAAATAAAATACTTACCATCTTGAAATAAATATTTAATGTCCTCAGCTTTAATTCGCCGTCTCAATGTACTAACGCTTACTTTATACTTTGTTGCATAATCTGTAAGTGGCAACCATTGATCCATTAAACTATCCTTCCAACTTTCTATTTTCAAAACTAAAAAATAATGGTTTAGGTTTTTTTTAGTTTCAAAATGAGCAAACAAAAGTCGAAATTATTTCTTGTTTTGCTTGCTCATTTTATTATTCATCTTGTTGCGGGAGATCGCTCCAACAACTTAGCGGTTTTTGAATAGTCATTAAAGTGGTGGCTTTGACTATTCTTAGATTAACTTAAGCTAATTGATTATCCTAAGTCAAATTTCTTGTGACTAATCTCTTGAATACCCATCAAATCTAAACTAAGGACCTGATCAAGCTTCAATTAGTTTACTTAATTGTTGGATATCCAATTGATTAGCCATAATTATTAGTGCTAGTCTACTTAGTCAGAATGAACATTAAAATTCAAAATAAAAAAAAGATTGGCCTTGTGCTGAGTGGCGGTGGAATTAAAGCTGCCGCTTTCCACATTGGTGTCTGTTTAGCCTTAAAAGAAAAAGGATTCGTTTTTAGCGGTGGATCTAAAAGTTTGGTCAGAAAGGACACGGCCGCTCCATCATCCCCTTTGACTATTCAACTTTACGTGGGATCAAGTGCTGGTTCCTTTATAAGCACTATTTTAGCTGCTGGATATCCAGTTGAAGCTTTAATCACGGCTTTCCAAATAGGCATCGGCGAAAGTCCTGAATATCCACCAAGTAATTTCCGACTACTCAAACCTTTGACCTATGGAAGACTATTCAATCTCAACAAAAAAAGTTGGTTATCCATAATGCCGACATCATGGTTACAAAAGTCCTTAGTCACTGGAGGGCTTGAGTCTTTGATAAAAAATGGATTTAAGCTGAATGGTCTGTTCTCAACTTCTGGAATTGAGCGTTATCTAAGACAATATGTTTTGGTCGAAAATGATTTTTCTAGCCTAAATGCCGAGCTCTATATTGTTTCGACACAGCTTAATCATACTCGAAAAGTAATATTTGGAAATTTTAAAGATAATATCAAAACTCCCTCAACAAAACATATTAATTATGCAAGTATCAGCGAAGCCGTTGCTTGTAGTACTGCTCTGCCTCCTATATATTCACCTTATAATTTACATAATCAAAATGGAGAAGAGCGCTACTATTATGATGGTGAAATTAGAGAAACCTTATCCGCTCATATTGCAGCAGACATGGGATGTGACTTAGTTATCTCGTCCTTTTCGATGCAGCCCTACCATTATACTCCAGAAATTGGGAGCCTACATAATTACGGAATTCCTGTAATTTTAAATCAGGCACTTTATCAAGTATTGGAACAAAAAACGCATAAACATATAGAATGGCAAAATACCCTTAAGCATATTTACAAAACTATTGATGGATACTTCAAACAAAACTCTCTTCCTGAAGAACACCGTCAAAAAATACTCGATATTTATAAAGCACGCTTTAAGTTTAATCCCGAAGTTGATTATATTAACATCACGCCTCGACCACAAAATTATGAAATGTTTTTGGTGGACCACTTCAGTTTAAATCCAAAAATCTTAGAGAGAATTCTTAAAATTGGCTTTAAATCAGGCATTAATACCTTAAGAAAATTAAATATTTAATTTATAAAACTTTTTTCCACTGCTGAGAAAAGTGGTCCAGACAAAACACCCAAAACAGCAATAAAAGCAGCTGATGCTAAAACTGTCACGGTGGTCGCATTTAAACTATGCCCAGCAATATCGCTTTCCCCTTCAGTCATATACATTAAAACAATGGGTTTTAAGTAATAAAAAACGCTGATTACTGAATTAATAACCCCCCAAATAGCGAGCCAAATTAATCCTTCACCAATAGCTGCATTAAATAAATAAAATTTTCCAAAGAACCCTAATGCTGGAGGAAGTCCTGCAAGTGAGATCAAAAATAAAGAAAAACAAAATGCATGGATAGGTTTTTTATGAGCCAGACCTTTTAAGTTATCAATAGTTATGATATCGTCGTCTGATTTTTCTAAAATAGAAACAATAGCAAAAGTCCCCAATGTCATCACACAATAACTAAAGAGATAAAAAACAACAGAAGAGGCACCAAAAAATCCCGCATCACTCACGCCCGCAGTAATCACACCCACAAGAATATAGCCCGAATGAGCAATACTCGAGTATGCCAACATTCTTTTTAAGTTTGTTTGTACAATAGCCCCTAAATTTCCAACTAACATAGTTATCACAGCAAGCCATTGAAGCACCATAAACAATCCATCCGAAGCTGCTAATGATTTCGTAGCAACAACTCTCAATAAAGCAGCAAAAGAAACTACTTTAACAGCTGTTGCCATAAAGGCCGTGTGTGGAGTTGGGGCCCCTTGATAAACGTCTGGAGTCCAAGCATGGAAAGGAGCAATCGAAATCTTAAAGCAAAACCCTAAAATCACTAATGAAATTCCAAACAAGAATAACCGATTTGTTTGTACCAACCCCATCGCGTCTTGCATTAACAACCCCACATTTGTTGAACCAGTTGTTCCATAAATAAATGAAGTTCCATACAAAAATATTGCAGACGCAAAACTTCCTAATACAAAATATTTAAATGAAGCCTCTTTTGAAAGCTTTTCTTCGTGGCTCATCCCAATCATTAAATACAATGATAATGACATCAATTCTAAACCAATAAAAACGGTCAATAAATCCAATGCTGAAACAAGAATCAGCATTCCTACTACGGAGTTAAGTGCTAAAAATACTAACTCTGAAAATTGATTTCCATTTGTTGCTGGGTTTTCATACATCATGATAATTGCTGTTCCCGCAGAGGAAATGGCGATAATTCCCATCCAAAAAGAAATCGAATCAAAAACCAATACTTTGTTAAATGCGGTTTCCCCGCTTCCGCCAAAAACAGCTAATAATACTAATCCCACAATAAGACCACCAATTCCCTCTATGAGGGTGATTAAATTTGATGGCTCTTTATTGTTATTAAATAATTTTGAGGTCAGCGGAATTAAGCTAGCTAAAAAAATTGCAATCATAGGAGAAGTTCTAATTATATCTGCCATACCAATATCTATTTTCATTTTGCTACCTTTATTTGTTTTCTATTTGTTTAAGGTTTCCAGATTTAATATCTTCAATTTGTAAATAATATCTATTTTTATTGGTAACTAAATGTTTCACGCTGGCTTTGCTATAATCTAAAAATTGATTTGGAAAAAGCCCCATCCAAAAAACCAAAATAACCAGAGGGGTCAAAATAGAAATCTCACGAAGACTCAGATCTTTCAGGGGATGATGAATATCTTTGACCAGCTCTCCTTTTTCTCCAAAAAAAACTCGCTTAAACATCCACAACATATACGAGGCACCAAACACCACACCACTGACAGCGAAATAAGCATAAATTGGTTTCGCCTGATGCAGGCCTAATAGAATTAAAAACTCTCCAATAAATCCATTTGTCATTGGAACAGCAATCGATGACAGCGTGATGATAAAAAAGAAAATTGTAAAAATAGGTAGAACTCCTGCGAGTCCACCATACTTAGAAATTTCCCTTGAATGCGTTCTTTCGTATATCATTCCAATTAACAAAAATAAAGCTCCTGTGGAAACACCGTGGTTCAACATCTGATATAATCCGCCAGTAATTCCATACTCATTAAAGACAAACAGTCCAACAATAATATAACCCATGTGAGAAACAGAAGAATAAGCGACTAATTTTTTAATGTCTGGTTGAACCATAGCAACAAGAGCACCATAGATAATTCCAATAACTCCTAAAACCAGAAATACCCAAGCCCAATATTCAGCAGCATCTGGAAACAATGGAATGACCCATCTTAGGAAACCGTAGGTTCCCATTTTTAACATCACACCGGCAAGAATCACAGACCCAGGAGTTGGCGCCTCCACGTGAGCATCTGGCAGCCACGTATGAACTGGCCAAACAGGTACTTTGATTGCAAACGCTAAAGCAAATGCAAAAAACAAAAGGGATTGTAAATTTAAAATAGAACCCCCAACAAATGGAATTCTAACTTTGTAAAATTCAAGAAGACTAGCGCTCATTTGTCCTGATGATTGCTGAGTTAAATACATGAGGTAAATAATTGCAATCAACATCAAAACTGAACCCGCCATGGTGAATATGAAAAACTTTATAGTCGCATAAATCCTGCGCGAGCCACCCCAAATTCCAATCATAAAATACATAGGGATTAATGAAAGCTCCCAAAAAACATAAAAGAAAACGGCGTCCATGGCTAAAAAGGTACCAAGCATAGCTGACTGAAGAACGAACATCGCCACGTGAAAACCTTTTAATTTTTTATCAATGGAATTCCAACTTGCCAGAATTATAATCGGTGTTAAGAACGTTGTTAACAAAACAAGCCAAAGAGATATCCCATCAATTCCAAGAAAATATTGAATTCCAAAACGTTCAATCCACATTTGTTTTTCAACTAATTGCAATTGTGCCGTACCTGAATCAAATTTATTTAAAACAATTAAACTTATAAGAAACTCAAGCAAACTTAATATAAAAGCAATATGTCTGATTGTTTTAGCTTGAGGCCAAACCAAAACAACAAAAGCGAAAATAATTGGCAAAAAAACAATGGTTGAAAGTAACATTTCATTTCCCCTATTTCATGATAATAATCGAAAGAGCAATCACTAATCCTATGGCTATGTACATGGCATATTGTTGTAAATTTCCAGTCTGTAAGGCTCGAACAATGCCGCCACCGCCTTTTACAATATCGCTAATAATATAAGTCGTTTTATCTACAAAATTCACATCTATGTATAACCATAATCTTTTTGAAAAACAGACTAAAGGATCAATAATCACTTTAAAATAAAACTCATCAACTAAATATTTTTTAGAAACTAATGAATGAAAAGGTTTAATCGAATTTGCAATTTTTTCTGGAATTTCAGGTGATTTTACATAAAAACGATATGAGATAAATGCTGAAATACTAGCAAACCCTAGAGAGACGCCCATGAGTCCCCACTCCTGACCATGATCAGCCTCGATTAAATTTGGAATTGGTCGAATCACCGGCAACAACCATTCTCCCAACACATTTGGAAGATGCCCAAGACTTTCACCAATCACTTCAGGAATGCCAATCCATCCACCAACTAAACTCAATATGGCAAGAATAATCAAAGGCACCGTCATCAGGGCTGGCGATTCATGGGGGTGAACACTCTTTGATACTCGGGACTTTCCCCAGAATGTTAAGCACATCAATCTCGTCATATAAAATGCCGTCATTGAGGCGCCAAGCACGCCCAAAGCCCACAATGCTGGAGATCCTAATGGAGAATGAAAGCTCATCCACAAAATTTCATCCTTAGAAAAAAATCCCGCAAAAGGAGGCACTCCAATAATTGCCAACCAACCCACAAAAAAAGTTAAATGAGTCACTGGAAGATATTTTTTAAGCGCTCCCATTTTTCGAATATCTTGTTCTTCATGCATAGCATGAATAACGCTACCAGAGCCCAAAAACATGAGCGCCTTAAAAAAAGCATGAGTCATCAAATGAAACATCCCCGCTCCAAAAGCTCCAACCCCCACAGCTAAAAACATATAACCAAGTTGAGAAATCGTTGAATAGGCTAGGATTTTTTTTATGTCCCATTGAGTGATTCCAATGCTTGCCGCCAAGACCGCCGTCAAGGCTCCTATCAAGGAAATAACCATCATGGTATTTGGGGCCATAATAAATAATGGATTTAGCCTCACAATCATGTACACACCGGCAGTCACCATCGTGGCAGCATGGATAAGCGCCGAAACAGGCGTGGGTCCTGCCATGGCGTCTGGAAGCCAGACATACAAAGGAATTTGTGCAGATTTTCCAGTTGCCCCAATAAATAAAAGCAAAGTCCCCAAGGTTAAAGCGCCAAACCAAGAAGCCTCAACCATTGTTGGCGCCAAAGAATTCATTTCTTGAATATTGAGCGTTCCAAATGTTGCAAAAAGCACAAACATCCCAATTAAAAAAGCAGCATCACCGATTCTGTTGGTAATAAAAGCCTTCATTCCCGCTGCGGCTTTATCTTTGTCATTAAACCAAAATCCAATTAAAAGATAGCTACAGAGACCAACGCCTTCCCATCCAACGAACATAGTTACCAAGCTATCGCCCAGAACCAATATCAACATATTGAAAATAAATAGATTTAAGTAAGAAAAATATTTGGTAACACCCTTGTCGTGGTGCATGTAACCAATGGAAAACAAGTGAATCAAAGAGCCCACCCCAGTAATAACTAAAATCATGATGGCGCTAATTTGATCTAAATAAAACGAAGCATTTACTTTAAATTTTCCGACCATAATCCATTCAAAAAATGAAATTTGAATTTTTCTCGTCTCTGCAGGCATCCCAACAAGATCAATAACCAAAAATAGGGAACTTAAAAAAGATACCACCACCGCTGCCGTAGCGATACCCCCTGATAAGTTAGCTGTTGGTTGTTTATATCTGACTCCATTTATTAAAAATCCAACAAGAGGACTTAATAACAAAACTGCCATTAACAACGAATGATCCATTTTCACCTCAATAATTAACCACGTAAGTGTTCAAAAAATCTAATATTAACTTCTTTAAATCTTTTAAAAATTGTCACCGCGATTGCCAAACCGACAGCCGCTTCCGCTGCAGCAATAGTCATTACGAAGAACACCATGATTTGGCCATCTATATTATGAAGATATTTACTAAATGCGATAAATGAAATATTCACGCCATTCAACATGAGCTCTATGGACATCAAAATCACGATAATATTTTTTCTTAATAAGACTCCCGCCATTCCCATCACAAAAAGCAAAGACGACAAAATAAGATAATGCTGAAGTCCAATATCTAATATAAAATTAGTGTTTGGCATGCGTTCCCCCTTTACTTCTAGCCAAGGCAACTGTTCCCACGGCGATAACTGTTAATAACACTCCTAAGGCTTCAAAACCGAATACATGTTTTGAAAATAAAGCCACACCTAGAGCCTTAGAATTGTCCTCGCTAATCACTGCGCTATTTGCTGCATTTTGAGTTTTTATTTGAGATTTAAAGAAATTCTCCTGACTCATTACTATCCCACCAACGATGAGTCCCGACAAAACTCCAATAGAAACAAGCTTAATGGTTCCAGATATTTTACCCGCAGTGAATGCTTGAAGCTCTGATTTTAAATCAAACAGCATCAGCACCATAACAAACAATACCATCACTGCCCCGGCGTAAACAATCAACTGAACTCCAGCAATAAAATAAGCTCCAAGTGTTACAAAAATTGCTCCTACACCAACCATTGTCATTGCTAAAGAAAGCGCAGAATAAACTGGATTTGTAAATAAAATTACCGACAATCCGCTAGACAAAACAACGAAAGCTAAAAACCAAAACAAAATTGCATCTGTTATCATCGCGTTCTCCAAATATTAAATCACTACTGATGTCATATAAATTATAATTGCTGTTACAATGGTATTTCCAAGGGCCCAAGGAAGCATTGTTCTCCAACCTAAGTCCATTAATTGATCATATCTAAATCTTGGCAACGTCCATCTAACCCAAATAAAAATCCATAAAAAGAAAGCTAACTTTAATGTGAAACACAAAAAATGAACCAATGTTGTTATAAGACTGATTCCCCCCGGTGAGTCAGCAAATCCAGCGGCCCACTGTCTTACTTGTTCAATGGTAATTCCAGGCAATCCATAACCACCAAAGAAAAAGATAATCATCAATGAAGATCCCAAAATCATATGTCCATACTCTCCGATAAAAAACATAAGCATTTTAAAGCCACCATATTCCGTGTGAAATCCAGCAACAATTTCAGCTTCTCCTTCTGCTAAATCAAATGGCAATCTGTTTGACTCAGCAAAAGTAGCTGCAAAAAACAAGATGGCGCCTAGGGGTTGAAAAAAAATTCCCCAATTAGGTAAAAAATCAGAACTCACCTTATAGCCAAACGCGTGGAAGACCAAGGTCCCCTGTTGTGCCATTATCATCTCTGTGAGATTAAATGTTCCAAAAAGCATGATCACTCCAACAATTGAGAGTCCTAATGCTAATTCATAACTGATAACTTGAGCACTGGCCCTTAAGGCCCCCAATAAAGAAAACTTACTGCCAGAACCCCAACCGGCCATTAAAATAGTGTACGCAGCAAGACCCGACACTCCCAAAATAAAAACAATTCCTACGTTCATTTCATAACCCTGAATAGGGAATACATAACCCCCTATACTCAAAGGAACAGAAAGTGGAATGGCCGCAAACGCTAGAGCCGCAGGAATCAAAGCAAAAATAGGAGCCGCATAAAACAAAGGTTTCACCGCTTTATCTGGAGCAAAATCTTCTTTAGTTAAAAATTTTACAGCATCTGCAAGAAGTTGCATCAAACCTAAGGGACCAATTCTGTTTGGTCCAAGTCGATTTTGAATAAAAGCAGAGCCTCGTCTTTCAACCCAAACCAAAATAGGCACAGCTTGAACAATCATAAAAAAAACGACAACAAGTTTAATTAAATTAATTGAAATTTCAAAAAAATCATTTCCCATAATCGCTCCCTATTTAATCCCACTCCAACGCTTTTGATTTTATCTCCCAAAATAAACCATAAATAAAGATGCTCAAAAATACCATCATTGAAATAAACACAAAAGCACCTTGTCCAGAAGAAATAAAATCCCTAAAGGTGACGGCCCATGGGTACATAAAAATGATTTCAATATCAAACAAGATAAATAGAATTGCTGTCAGATAAAACTTAACAGAAACTTTCGTCTCACGTTTTTCTTGAACCGGTATTCCGCACTCATAAATTTCTTTTTTTACATCTGAATTATTTTTTCTTGTTCCACCGATTAGACGAGCAAGGATAATCAATATGGTACCAAATATAGCAATAAAAACTGACATGAAAACGACGCCACCTAAGGGCATGCCTGCGGCCACTGAGTTCATACTGTCCTCCAAAAATTATAGGGTCTGATTCTACCTTTTCTAATTTCGAAACTTAACAAGATTCAGTTATACTTTCCATTACTTAGAAAACCAAGCAATATGCAATTTGCACGAGTGGCGCCGCGGCAAATTTTTTATTGTGAGGCAACCACTAGAAGCCTGTTTGAAAAAACTTAAATCGAGGCCGTAGGAGAAAGGAGGCTGAGGCTTAGCACAGCTAAGTCGCAGGGAGTCCGATCGACGAGAACGAAGATTTAAGACTTTTCAAACACGCTCTGACTTGTTACTTAATTGGACAATATTTTTTCGAAAGAATCTCTATGAAATTTGAGCCACTTAATTTAAATCTAGAATCCCAGCTCGAAAGGGTTTTCGATGGTCCTTCGAAAAAAGAAGTTCAAATCATTGGATCTTCCTCGCTACTCTCCTTTGCTCTCTTTCTAAGTCAATCACACAGCAAACAAATTCACGCGCTCCCTCACTTAGTTATTGTCAGCAACTCTAATGATGCAAATAAATTAATCAATTATATTGAGTTTTTTGATCCAAGCAAAGTTTGCTATGTGTTACCAGAATTCGATGTCTCCCCCTATTCAGGAGTCTACCCTTCTCCGAAAATAATTAAAGAGAGAATGCTCTTTATGAGCCGTGCTCAAAACGCCAGAAAGGGCGAAATTTTTGTCGCGTCTTACTTGGGTATGCAACAAAAATCAATCCCCGTGGATGTTTTGATTGAATCCAATAAATTGTATAAAAAAGGAGACTTTTTACCTGAAAATTTGTCTCTTCATTTAATAAATTTGGGCTATGAATCGGCACCTATGGTTGAAGATGTGGGCCAGTTTGCCATTCGTGGCGGAATTGTCGATATCTTTTCCCCAGGAGAAAAACTTCCTGTCCGTGTCGAGCTTTTTGGTGACCAGATTGAAACGCTTAGATTTTTTTCTCCTACGACGTTAAAAAGTGAAACCGCTATCGATAGTTTTCTTTTAACACCTGCAAAAGAGATTTTATACTTAGACAATGAGTATGAGCACTTGGTCTCGAGATTTAAAGCTTCTACCCAAGGAAGAGTTATTCCAAATGAAGAAGTCGACGACATTTCTCGCTCTTTAGTGCAAAAAAACTTCTTTCCTGGCATCGAATTTTTGATTACTTGTTTTTATGAAAAGCCATCTCTGCCAATTGAACATTTTGCAACTTCTTTAAACCTTTGGATTGTAGATCCCATTGAGGTTCAAAAAATAAGTGATGACTCTTTGTCAGAACTCAAAACTGAGTTCAATAATTCTGAAAATTCATTGATCAGACCAAAACTGGAAGATTTTTTTAATCCCGCTTGGATTTCTTCCACCAGTGAATCCTCTGCAGATTTCTGTGGGTTAAATGAAAACATTATTTTGAAAAAAATATTTTTTTCAAATATCGATTTTAAAAACACAAACTTTGATGAGGGCTCTGAATCTCCTTGTCGAATTGAATATCGTTCTTTTACGACACAAGAATTTTCCAATCTTTCTTTGGCCTCAACGCCAGGATCAGAGGCCTGGAATATTTCTTTGTCAAACAAACTAAACCATTGGAAAAAAGATCATTATAAAATATTTGTGGCTATACGAAACACCGCCCAAGCCGAAAGACTCAAACACTTTTTAGATCAAATTCATTTTCAGTTTGGCAAAGTCTCTAATGAAGATTATTGCTGGGACAGCTGGTGCCGCGAACAGGAATTTAATCCACACCTTATTCATCTTATTCCACGTTTTCTAAGTGAAAGCCTGCGTGTTGAAGAAGAAAAAATCATTTTTTTGCGTGAAGAGGATTTCTTCGGAAAAAAAGACCGAATCCGCTCTACTCAAGGTGCTGAGGACTTCCAAAAACAAGCCAAACGTCTTAATTTTGGCGATTTGAAGCCGGGCGATTTGGTTGTTCATATCAAACATGGAATCGGCCAGTACGAAGGTCTTAAGGTAATGAATATCAACGGCGTGGAAAGCGAGTTTATTCAGCTTTCTTATAAAGAAAAAGATAAACTTTACCTTCCTGTCTATCGTGTCAGTCAACTACAAAAATATTCAAGCAGCATTTCCACTTCCCTACTAGATAAGCTGGGTGGAACCAGCTGGGAAAAAACAAAAATTAAAGTTAAGAATCATCTTAAAGATATCGCTAGCGAGTTGCTAGCTCTCTATGCCAAGCGAGCCGAAATGCACCGCCCTCCTTTTAAACTGAGTGAATCAGAAGCTCAACTTTTTGAAAAAGGATTTCCCTTCCAAGAAACAGATGATCAATTGCGCTCCATTAATGATATTATTAAAGACCTGTCTTCCTCTAAACCAATGGACAGGTTAATTTGTGGAGATGTTGGTTTTGGAAAAACGGAAGTGGCCATGCGGGCAGCCTTTTTTGCTGTGGAAAGTAAAAAACAAGTGGCCATTTTAGCCCCTACTACTATTTTAACATTCCAACATTTCGAAAATTTCAAAAAACGTTTCCACGGTTGGCCCATTGAAATCCGCGAGCTCAACCGTTTTGTTTCCACCGCTGATGCGAAAAAAACCCTCGTAGATCTAAAAGAAGGACGTGTCGATATTTTAATTGGCACTCATCGAATACTTTCAAAAGATGTAAACTTTAAAGAGCTAGGACTTTTAGTCGTTGATGAGGAACAAAAGTTTGGAGTCATCCACAAAGAGAAAATTAAAAAATTAAAAACCTCCGTAGACACCTTAACTCTTTCAGCGACACCAATACCAAGAACTTTGAACATGAGTCTTGTTGGCATTCGTGATCTCAGTTTAATTAACACCGCTCCTGTGGATCGACTGCCCACCCGAACTTTCATTTGCAAATGGGAAGCTGAAACCATCCGTAAGGCAATTGAATCAGAGATTCATCGTGGAGGTCAGGTTTATTTCATCCACAACCGAATTCAAACAATCTATGGAGTCGCTGACGAAATCAGACAGATTGTTCCTAAAGCTCGAATTAAAGTGGCTCATGGGCAAATGGATGAAGAAGAGTTAGAGAAAACCACCTTGGCTTTTTTTAATCATGACATCGACGTGCTCATCAGCACAGCCATTGTGGAATCGGGCATGGACGTCTCGCGAGCCAATACCATGTTTATTGACCAAGCTCAGTTGTTTGGCCTATCTCAACTCTATCAACTCCGAGGTCGAGTGGGACGGTCTAAACAACGCGCTTATTGCTATCTCCTGTTACCAAGAAGTCGACAATTAGATAAAGAGGCCCAAGAACGCTTAAAAATAATCCAGGAAAACACTCAACTTGGCAGTGGTATTCGCATCGCTCAATATGATCTTGAGTTACGTGGTGCTGGTAATATTTTAGGAGATGAGCAGTCTGGACATGTAAACTCTGTTGGTTATGAGTTGTATATGGATTTACTTAATGACGCCATTTCTAGAGCTAAGGGCGAAGAGGTAGATGATTTTGAATTAGATCCAGAAATTAACTTAAGAATTTCCGCAATGATTCCAGATAAATATATTCCAGATATCCGAATGAGGCTAAGCTATTACAAAGCCTTAGCTGAAATTAAATTCGAATCCGATGTCGAGCAAATTGAAAATGAATTGCAAGATCAGTTTGGACCTCTACCAGAACCTGTCGTTAATCTCATAGGTGTTATGCTTGTAAGAAAGCTCTGCAAGGATTTAGGGGTTAGAGACGTGAGTGCCGGAGTTAAAACTGTTTCCCTTGTTTTCACTGAAAAATCTAAACTTTCTCCAGAGCAAGCGATCAAGCTTGCCATGAGAGAAACTAAAAAATACTCGCTAACTCCCGACAACAGACTAAATATCCGTTTAGAAATCATCGGCTGGTCTCAAGTGTACGAAGAGCTTAAATATTTATTAGCTGTCTCGGAGGGAAACGACCCCAAAAACCCAAAACCACCTCAACAGCCCACGCAAACCAAACTCATCCGCCGTATGGGAATATTTTAATTCCTACGGACCTGGATCGTCATTTGTAGAAAGAGGTGGTGGTGGTGGCGGTATCTCCACCTCACCTTGCTTTGCTTTTGGAACTGTTGACGTCGTTACCGGTGCCTTTGCTGGAGGTTTTGCTGCTGCGCTTGGAGCTGGAACTGCCGGCACCTCTACGGGTGCCACAGCCGGTGTCGCGGCCGTCGGTGAAACCGCTGCCGGTGCTGAGGCTGGCGGTGGTGGTGGCGTTTGATTACCCGAACCATCTTGCGATTTTGGTGCCTCTATTTCTCCTGGAACTTTATCTCCCACTTCCTTTGGTTTTCCCTTGCTTGATTTTGAGCTTTCTTTTAACTTTTCCGCCTGCTGAGACGATACACCGATTATAGTTCCTGTCGTTGTTACCGCTTTAAATTTCTTTTGATTTTGAATTTCTTTCTGTTCTTCTAGTAATTTAGTTTTTTCTGCTTCGAATTTTTTAATTTCTCTTTGAGTATCGCTTATTAGATTATCGATTTTTTCACTGTTAGCGTTACTGTCTTTTGATTTTTGCCCTTTCAGATCTTCAATATATTTTCTTTGCTCTTCAATAATATAATTTATTTTCTCTATTTTCTTACCTTTGAATAGATCATCTAATGTCTTTTGAGCCATCACTGTTTTGGTATTAATTTCATTACTAAGATCTTTCAATTCCCTTGCCTTTTTTTCATACTCTAAGGCATCCTTAGTGTTTTTAAAACTTGGTTTATTTTCGGGAATTTGAGTTTTTTTAGGATCTTTAGGTTTTGCATTGGATTCTAAAAATTCTTGCAATTCTTTATTTTTTTCAAAATATTGGTTTTGAATTTCTCTAATTTCATTTTCAACCTTTTTAACCTCGTTAAGTCCTTTATTAATCTCATAGTTTTTATCTTTTAGATTCTTCATTGACTCTTTGGCAGCTTCAACTCTTCCTTGACCTACTTCTTTCAAAGTATCACCTGCGGATTTTATTGGAGGCTTAGAACTTTTTGCCATCACGCCGCCAACCCCTTTCAGAGTCGATCCACCAACAGCGTTAATGGCTGCTCCTGTTGTGGCTCCTGCGATACCAAGAGCTGTCTTGCCATTATATATTTTAAAGCCAACCAGTTTGAAAGGTAAGGTCAAAGGTAAATGAGACGCTGTTAAACCGCCCTTGAAGCCAGATTTTATGCCTTTCAGAGTTTCAGCAACTAACCCTTTTCCCGCTGTCTGGTTCTCCGCAATTCCTTTGCGAAAGGCTTCTAATTTTCCCTCTGCCTTAAATTTCCCTGCGGATTTAGTCGCAATCTTAGCACCTATTTTTGCTCCCACAACCGCGCCAGACTTAATCATTCCTCCCATGGCAGCGCCAAAGCCGACGTTGCCACCAACAAATTTCCCCAACATGGCGCAACCCAATTCAATCTTCGTGCTGTCGTTCACACAAGACATTAGAGCCGAATCCCAACCTACCAACTCTTGTAGAACTTTAGTTAGTGTTTCTATTGGTTTTTCTTTTAGTTCAGACAAAAGCATGGGTATGCTTGTAATCCAGCCAAACGAAAAAAAGTCAAGAAATGAGTTTATTCCATTTATCATTAAAGAAGCGCCCAAATTTCTTATACATTGCTGAATCAAAGGCAAAGTATCTTTTTTGGATTCTTTATCGAACATATCTTGGCATAAGCGATCCGATGGTTTCGAGCCTTTGATTGCAGAAAAGCCCAACGAATTCCAATTTTTTGAAATATTATCACAACAAGCTTTTTCTTCTGCCTCTGCTGCAAGTTCTTTTGTTTCTGTTGGGTTTTTTGTTCCGCTTGGACAATTTTTACCATCAGCACAGATTCCAGCCTCAGATTTTGTAGGTGAGTTCCTTCCTGTCTCTTTGGCGTCAATTTTTCCCTGATCTGAATTCCCCGCGGCCTGACCAACCTTGTCTATGGCTTCCTTCATTTGGCTCTGTATGATTGTATTTACCTTGTCATAAAATGTATTATTAGTTTCCTTCAAATACCCCAGACCATCAACAATCGTTTGAAATAGTTCTTTTCCAGACTCTGTTTTATTACAGGTATTTTTTTTCTTACTTTTATCTGAAGAGAAATCCAATTTTGTTATTGAAAATCCTGGCATCGAATCATTTACTTCAGACTCAATGACTTTACAGTCAATTTTTAGCGTCTTTTCATTTGGACTACAAAACGATTCTTTTCTAGTTGCCTCAATTTCACAGCCAAAATCATTTGACAGTTTCTGAAAATAGGACCTCCATTCTTCCATAGCAACAGTATGAAGAAGAAACAAACAATCCGTCATTTTCTTGTTTTTTAAATCTAATATATCTGTTTGCAATTTTTCAAAATCAAAAATTCTTTCGCCTAAATGTTCTATATCTTCATTTTTAGTTAGACTTCCTTTAACTTTGGTTTTTTGCCCATTTATTTCGACTTCTTCTTCTCTGATATAGGCATTTAATTTCGCCAATACTTGTTGATTGATCCCATTGGCTGGATTTGATTTTCCTTTTGCTTCGTCATAACCACATTCTTTTGTCTTGAGTACGCCTTCCGTATAGAAGTTTTTTTCTATCCCTTCCGCATAGGCATTAAATCCAAGTGCTAGTTCCACTAGAACCAAAAATATCTTACCAATTAAACTTATATAAAATTTATTTTTCATTATATTTCCTATTCAAATTCAGGCTTAAAGTTATGTAGACTGTTTTTTGCCTCTTCTATGGCTCTTTTCTCTGCAGATTGAGGATATATGAGGTGAATGGATCTGGCCCTCTTGTCTTTTGAAAAATAATAATGTTCAATAAATACTTTGGTGTCTCCATGATTTCCTTTATAACTTCCCATAAGTTCTAATTTTTCTCCCACAGGAGTTGGTTGAAATTTGTAATTATCAAGTTTCCAATCCTTTACTCCAAACTTAAAATTGAATTCCTGTTTTCCTTGAAGGAATTCGGGATGGATCTTCCCTTCCATAGTCTTAGGAGAACCTTTTGCGGTTTTGAGTTCAGGCATAATATAAATGTCTATTTTCTTTTTCCCCAAAGAATGAAATTCTGTTGGAAGCAAATCGGGAAAAAAATTTGTTTTAGCTTCAAAGTCCTTTGGAGGATGATATTCAAAATCACTTTTTTTGGATGCTCTGACAAGAACTCCAAACGTAATAATTAAAAAAAGAACTCCAAGACTCTTCGCCTTGTTTTTTTTAAAATACGCCATCATAAATTTTCCCACCTATAATGATAAAAAATAAGTTTTTATCTTTCTTTATTCTATCCGATTATTTTTTATTTTGAATATTATTTAACCATCTAATTGACGTTTTGATTAAAACTCAACTCTTAGTCCAGCGCCCCAGTTGATGTCACTTTCTAAGTTTGGTTTTGGATCATCATTAGGATTTTCATGTTTGGTCCAGTGAAAATCTAAATATGTATTTTCAAGACCATGCTCTAAGTAAGCCTGTTTAGAAACTTCTTTTTCTATCCAATTAAGTTGTATTAAAAATCCAACGGTAAATGAATACCCAACATCCGATGTGTCTTCATAAGACTTTTCAACGCTTTTTACATTCTCAGATACCTTAAACCGAAACACAGAAGCTCCTAGGTAAGGAACAAAATAAGGCTCCCGCATCAGATTATCTGCCAGAAATTGAATGCTCGCGCTTATTTTCTCGATGGCAATGGTCCGTTCGTCTCCAATTCTGTCGTCGAGCAAGGATCCTTGACCAAAACCAAGTCCAAAGGTCAAGCTTCCGAGTAGAAAATTAAATTTATAGTTTAAATTTAGCTCCGGTACTGTTAGATCTTCATTTCCCCAAAGCTCTTCATAAAGTAGCTGATCATGTTGAGATACATAGTCTGCGAAATATAAGTTTTCAGATCCCAAGTACATCATAAAGCCATTAGTGGTTCTTCTTTCTTTGTAGTTTTCGTAATTTTTAAATTTCAAAACTTCAACATTCCCTTGATAGGGAATGACTTCAACAAGCTCTTCTCTCGGTTTAGGATCAAGACGTCGATCCCTGTTTTGATCCATACTTTGATTATTGGATTGATCCATACGTTGATCTAAACGTTGTTCTATACTTTGATCGATATTTTTTTCAGTGCTTTGATCTATATCGCTTATGGTTTTGGATTCAACGCTTTCTAATTTTTTTTCTTCTAGCTGATGTTTTTCGGTTTCCTCGGCAACTTCTTGTGTTTCTTCTTTATCCACAGTGTCCGAGTTCTCTTCATTCTCTGCATTTAATGTGTCGTCTGTGTCGTCTGCGTCGTCTGCCGCGGCTTTGTCATCTCCTTGTTCATCAGCCTCTTTCTGATCATTGTCACTATCACTTTCACTATCATTCTCTACAGCATTGTCATCCTCTTCGTCTTTGCTTGCTTTTAAACGGTCTGTGCTACTTTTTTCTATGGCAACTGCTTTTGTAACAGGGAAAATTACCGTGCCACTTACCGTAATAAAAAAAAATGAGAGTAAAAATCGCGCCTTAAGACTAAGGTCCTTTTTATAAAAATTTTTATTTTTTGTCTCATTTGTTTTCATTTATTACCGATATCTTATTATATGTCTTCTGAGTTTACGGTAAAAATTAAAAATATATTATTATATTTATCGCTGATCTCTCAATTTCAGAACTTTTCGCTAGCTATGACTCAAGAAATAACTCGATCATTTTCAGATTCCTCAGCTGAAAAAATTCTATCCCAAATGAGTTTAGATGAAAAAATTGGACAATTATTTATTGTTGGTTTTCCACAAAACAGTTTTGACCAGAAACTAAAAAAACATATTCAAATCAACAAAATAGGTTCATTTATTCTTTTTAAGCGAAATATTACTGACTTAGTCTCTTTAAAAAAATTAAATTCCGAATTGGTCCAGTATTCAGTTGAAAAGCTCAGTGTGCCCCCTTTGCTGGCTGTTGATCAAGAAGGCGGTAATGTAGCACGTATTGAAACAACTCCCAAAATGCCTTATTTTTTTCAATTAGGAAATATTGAAGATTCCAATTTAATTTACCAGTTTGGAAAATATACAGCTGAATTGCTTTCCTCATTGGGTTTTAATTTAAATTTAGCTCCTGTTCTAGATCTTGCCGATTCGACGGAAAGCAGTTTTATTTCTCTTCGATCTTTTGGAAATAACCCCATAAAGGTATCCACCCTTGGATATTCCTACTCTAAAGGTCTATTAGACAATGGCGTTATTCCAACGGCAAAACATTTTCCAGGGCTCGGCAATTCGAGGAATGACCCTCATACTTCTTTTACGAGTCGAAATACTTCTTTAAATGATTTGGAAACTTTCGATTTAAAACCCTTCAAAGAGTTTTCAAAATTAGGTCCGAATTCTGCAGTGATGTTGTCCCATATGGTTTACAAAAATCTTGATCATTCACTAAAACCTGCTTCTTTCTCTCAGTTTATTATTAAAGATCTTCTTCGGAGCCGTTTAGGGTTTTCTGGAGTTATTATAACAGATGATTTGCAAATGAAAGCCTCTTCTTTAGCTTCCTTTGGTCCATCACAGGCAGCCTTGGAAGCCCTCATGGCGGGAGCAGATATTGTCATGCTTTCTTGGTCTTTAACTGATCAAACTAAAGCCTTTAATTTGGTTAAATCCGCGGTTTCCTCTGGAAAATTGCCAATTGCCCTTGTTAACGAAAAAGTATTGAGAATTCTTTCTCTTAAAAAGAATATTCATCAAAAATCAAATCTCTTATTTAAAAAATTTCAGACAGATGATATTCGTGTTCTAAATCAAGTACAAAAAAATATTTTCACGACAAAAGTGAATACCGCACTTCTCAATCCTGAACTGCTTTTAAACTCAAAAAACTCCAAGAATAAATTTTGTGTTGTTTCAAATTTAAATAAAATTTTTGATAAATTTAAGTTTCCAAACTTTCATCAATTTCTTGGTTTTAAATTACCACAAAATACAAGCGCAGAAGAGTTTGTAAGTTTTTTTAAAAAATGTCCCTGTGAAGTTTTTTTTCTTATTGTTGATAATTTCGAACAAGTCCGCTTGTTAAATGCCTTTTCTCCAAGTAAGGATAAAAAAATTGTAGTTTTTAACTACACGCACCCGTCAGCGCTTAAAAACAGAGATAAATTTTTTAATGTCATTGATTTTTATGGACTTGCTTCCGCCGACATAGAAGCTCTTTCAAGTCGCCTACAAGAATTTTCGCTTCTGGTATCTAAAAAATTTAAACAGAATTCTTTCTACAAAGAATAATTTAATTTTTATATTTAGAAATTTCTAGATCGGCTCGCATTCGATTTATTTCTCTAGTAACGCTTTCAAAAGTTTCATCATTCAAAATTTCGGAATTTAAACGTTTCTCTGCTGACACAATATAGCGTTTACACTCTTCGACATCTACTTCAGCTGGAAGATCCGCTATTTCAGCTAATATATCCACACCACCTGGAAAAATCTCGCAATAACCCCAAGAAACAACAGCATGGTTGTAAGTTTCTTTCCCTTTTTCTTTCCACTTAACAATTCCTGTTTCCAAGGAGGTAATAAGAGGAGTATGCCCTCCTAATATATTCAGCTCTCCTCGGTTTGCAGGCACTACGACGGATTCAACTTCTTGATCCATTATAATTTTTTTTTCAGGGGTCACTAAGGTCAGTTTAAACATTTGATATAACCTTTTAAATTTGTTTCACTATACAAGTTTTTTAGCTTTTTCAATAGCATCTTCAATGGTTCCAACTAAATAAAATGCCTGTTCTGGAAGTTCATCATGTTTTCCATCTAGGATTTCTCTAAATCCTTTGATAGTGTCTTTGATGTCTATATACTTACCCGGCATTCCTGTAAACTGTTCCGCCACGAAAAACGGTTGCGACAAAAACCTTTGTATTTTTCTAGCTCTTGTAACAACGAGCTTATCTTCTTCAGACAATTCATCCATACCAAGAATGGCAATAATATCTTGAAGCTCTCTGTATCTTTGTAACAAAGCTTGAACATCCCGAGCGCACTTGTAGTGCTCTTCGCCAACAACTTGAGGGTCCAACAGTCTTGATGTGGATGTTAAGGGGTGAACCGCAGGGTAAATCCCAAGAGCGGCAATATCTCTATCTAGGTTGGTTGTTGCATCTAGATGGGTAAATGTCGTCGCCGGAGCTGGATCTGTATAGTCATCAGCTGGAACATAAACAGCTTGTACAGAAGTAATTGAGCCTTGTTTAGTCGAAGTAATTCTTTCCTGTAAGTTCCCCATTTCGGTTCCAAGAGTAGGCTGATAACCAACGGCTGAAGGGATACGACCCAATAAAGCCGAAACCTCTGCACCTGCTTGAGTAAATCTAAAAATATTATCTACGAAAAATAAAACGTCTTGTTTTTCAACATCTCGGAAATATTCTGCAACCGTTAGGCCTGTCAACGCAACCCTAGCTCTTGCTCCTGGAGGTTCGTTCATCTGCCCAAAAACTAGAGCTGTTTTTTCGATAACTCCAGATTCTTTCATTTCTCTCCAAAGATCGTTTCCTTCCCTTGTTCGTTCTCCAACACCAGCGAAAACAGAATAGCCTCCATGTTCGGTGGCGATATTTCTGATCAATTCTTGAATGAGAACTGTTTTACCAACACCGGCGCCTCCGAATAAGCCAATTTTCCCACCCTTTGCATAAGGGGCTAATAAATCTATTACTTTAATCCCCGTCATCAACATTTCTGTTTTTGTGGCTTGATCTTCGAATTTGGGGGCGCTCCTATGAATTGGCCATTTTTCTTTTGTGTTAACAGGACCCGCCTCATCAACAGGCTCTCCAATAACATTGATAATTCTACCAAGAGCCTCTTTACCAACAGGGGCCATAATCATATTCCCTGTATAAGTTACTTTGCTGCCACGAACTAACCCCTCTGTGGAGTCCATTGAAATCGTTCTAACAACATTATCACCTAAATGTTGCGCTACTTCTAAGACCAAATTTTCATCTTTATTTGAAATAAAAGAGTTTGTCGCTCTTAATGCTGAGTTGATCGCTGGAAGATCTCCACCCTCAAACACAACGTCCACAACGGGACCCAAAACTTGTTTTATTTTTCCATTTGCCATTAATTGCTCCTTAATTTTATTTCAAAGCCTCTGCTCCACTTACAATTTCGATTAATTCAGTGGTTATTTTTTCTTGTCTTAATTTGTTATATGTTAAAGAAAGCTTAGCGATCATTTCTTTTGCGTTATTTGAAGCATTTTCCATTGCTGTCATTCTTGCTCCATGTTCGGCAGCAACGCTTTCAGACATGCATCTGTATATTTGCAAATCAAAATGTTTTACCAATAGTTCTTCAATAATTTCTTTTGCTGACGGTTCAAAAATTAAATCTTTAGAAAATTTTTGAATGTTTTTTTCATCATTAAATGAACTTAAACTGACATCAATGGGAATAAGGGTTTCGCACACGACATTTTGTGAGATTGCTGATTTAAATTCGTTATAAACCAATCTGATCTCATGATATTCACCTGATAAATATTGCTTCAAAAGCTTATCTGCAACATGAGCAGCAAGGTCATAGGAAATATCTTTATCCAACTTAACAATGAAGTCGATTGGTTTTATTGATCGTTTATTAAAATGATCCACGCCTCTTTTGCCAATAAAGAAAAAATCTATTTTTTCTAACTGACTGTTATTTTCTTTGAAATATTTTTCAGCGTATTTGTTAATATTTGTATTAAAAGCTCCACACAAACCTCTGTCTGAAGTTAATACAACTAAAAGAATTTTTTTAGGATTTTCTTTTTTTTGCATCAACGGATGAGATATTTTTTGAGTCACTGAAATATCTGAAATCACTCTTCTTAAAGACAACGCATAAGGCCTCATGTTCACTATATTGTGTTGAGCCTTTCTCAGTTTAGAAGCTGAAACCAGCTTCATGGCCTTAGTGATTTGTTGTGTGTTTTTAGTAGACTCTATTTGAGCCCTTATATCTTTCAAGCTTCCCATAATTATTTCTTCTGATTTACTTGGAAGATAGATTTAAATTCAATCAATGCATCCTGAAGTAGCTTTTCGTTATCCTTTGTAAGTTCTTTTTTCTCAGAAACTGATTTTAATATCCCTGAATGTTTGTGTTTTACAAATTCAAGCATTTCTTTTTCATATCTTCTCACTTCAATTTCTGGATATTCATCTAGAAATCCATTGGTAGCTGCATAAATTGATAAAACCTGATCTTCAACTTTTAATGGTTGGTACTGACCTTGTTTCAACAATTCAACAAGTCTTCTTCCTCTGGCAAGTTGTCGTTGAGAAGCTTTGTCCAGATCAGATGCAAAAGCCGCAAAAGCTTCAAGGGCTCTGTATTGTGCTAATTCTAGTTTTATAGTTCCCGCAATTTTTTTCATTGCTTTGATTTGGGCAGCCCCACCAACCCTGGACACCGACTTACCAACCGAAATAGCTGGACGGACTCCTTTATAAAATAAATCCGTCTCAAGAAAAATTTGACCATCGGTAATTGAAATTACATTCGTTGGGATATATGCAGAAATATCTCCTGCCTGAGTTTCAATGATGGGAAGTGCGGTCAACGAACCTGCACCTTTGTCATCCGATAACTTGGCCGCTCTTTCAAGCAATCGAGAGTGAAGATAAAACACATCCCCAGGGTAAGCCTCTCTACCTGGAGGTCTTCTTAATAACAATGATAATTGACGATAGGCCTGAGCTTGTTTAGTTAAATCATCATAAATAATTAAAGCATGTCGACCCGTGTCTCTGAAGTATTCAGCCATAGCTGTTCCAGAATACGCTGCCAAAAACTGAAGAGGAGCTGCATCTGATGCGTTTGCCGCAATAACCGTAGTATATTCCAATGATCCCGCTGCTCGCAGTTTTTCTACCACCAAAGCAACGGTTGATTGTTTCTGCCCAATTGCCACATAAAAACACTGAACGTTTAGTCCTTTTTGATTAATAATCGTATCAATCGCAATCGCCGTTTTTCCCGTTTGTCTATCGCCAATGATAAGCTCTCTTTGTCCTCTTCCAATGGGGATCATTGAGTCAATAGCTTTGATGCCCGTTTGCAAAGGTTCATGAACGGGTTGTCTATAAACAATTCCAGGAGCTTTTAACTCAACAACTCGCGAGTGAGGAGTATTCAAAGGACCCCTTCCATCGATCGGATTTCCAAGCGCATCGACAACCCTTCCCAAAAGGGCTTCGCCTACGGGAACCTCCACAATCTTTTTCGTCCTTTTAACTGTGTCGCCTTCCTTGATATATCTATCTTCACCAAATATAACGACACCAACATAACCTTCTTCTAAATTTAGTACCATTCCTTGAACGCCACTGCTGAACTCAACAAGCTCACCAGCCTGCACATTTTCTAATCCATAAACCCTGGCAACACCATCTCCAACAGAAAGAACACTTCCAGCTTCGCTAACTTCTATTTTTTTTGAGAATTGATTTATTTGCTCCTTAAGAACTCTGCTAATTTCATCGGCTCTAACCTGATTCATATCCATTGTAACTTGCTCCTAAATTAGTGATTTAATAATTTTTCATTTAATTTTTTTAATTGCGTGTCAAGACTATCATCAAAAGTCCATCCACCAACTCTTGCTATCACACCCGCAATCATCGAAGGGTCCTCACTTGCTGATAACACAATTTTTTTCTTAAGTACTTGAGTTATTTTACTTTCTAATAAGGCCAAAGATTCCTTCGAAAGGGGTTTGGCGGAAGTAACAAATCCTCTCGTAACCCCATTGTTTTCATCTACAATAGCCTCAAAAACTTTTACAATCTCAGGAAGCAAGGACATCCTTTTTCGGTCCAATAGAAGATTAAAAAAGGAACTGAGCTCTGGGGCGAAACTGGTGTCAGAAAAAATTTTATTAATCGCTTGTTTCTTGACGGACAAGGACACGTTAGGGTTGTTAATAAATTCTTTTACTTCTTTTTTTTCCAAAGCAAAGTTAATTGTTCTTAATTGATCAAATATTTTTTCTTGTGAATTACTTTCTTTGCTTATGGCAAAAAGAGATTTTGCATATCTTTTGGAAAGATCAACTTTACTCATGGATTTGTCGCCTCAATATTTTTATTAAAATCGGATTGCAATCTCAAATGGTCTTGCGCCCCAATATCTTTTGTTAGAAGACCTTTAGCCAATACTATGGAATCCAGCACAAGCTTCTTCTGCACCGATTGATAGGCTTTTTGCGCTTCAATTTTAATTGATAGCAAAGTCTCTAATCCAATTTTGTGGGCAGACTCCTCGGCCTCTTTTATAATATTTTTTTTCATTTCCATAGCTTCTAGTCTGGCCCTAGCTATACTTTCATCGGAGCTGTTTTGCAATATCTCCAGTCGATGTTTAATATCGTGATATTCTTTTTCAGCCTCAAGATAAATAGCTTTAGACTTTTCCGCCTGACTTAAATAGTCTTTTTGTTTTTGGTCGAAATAATTTTTTATTGGAATTTTTGTATACTTATAAATGATTAAAAACAAAACTCCAAGATTAAAAAATTGCCAAAGAATAACAGATGGAATTTCATTTGAGTGAGCTCCCGTGTTGGCTTCTGCGAAACTATACCCACTTAAAAAAAATAAATAAAAACCCAAACTCTTCACTGTTAATTTTATTGTTAAATAACTTTTATTATTCATTCTATTGTTTATATCAATGTTCGTCATTATTTGCCCAACATCTTATTGGTTATAGCTAGGACAATTCCTGGCTTAAGAGTCTCTAGATCTTTTTGAATTTTTCCAACTTCATCTTCATTAGTTTTTCGGTTTTTTTCAATCAGCTGTCTTGCCTCTTCTCTGGCTCTGTTAATGATTTTATCATACTCATTAGTGGCCTCTGCTTTAACAACCTTATAAATTTCAGAGATAACCGAGTGAATTTCTCTCGCTTTTACTGAATATTCCGAGTGCAATTCTATAGATTTTCTACCAATTTCATCTGCTATTTCAGCGCTCCCCAAAGTGCGCTTTTGTCTTTCTAGAAGAGCTTTTGTAAAGGGTTCATAAACTAGTTTAATAAGCGCAAAAAATGTAATTATAAATATAGCAAATTGAATCAATGACGTCGAATTTATACCCAACTGATTTAGCATGCATTTTTCCTATAAAATTAGGGATTAACGTTTTGTTTGCATTGCTGAGATATCATCTTTAAAATTATTTTGCAAAAATTATTTTTGTAGAATTATATCAATTTCTATCCGTATTATGTGGCGGGCATATAAGAGGCGCCTTCAAAAACAACACCTTCATCAATTCTTAAACTTGGCGATGTGACCGTCCCTCTAAAAATTGTTGGTGGATGCATGACCACCCTTTTTCTTGCAAAAACATTTCCTTCAACTTTACCACTTATTATAATTGTGTCTGCTTCAATTTGTGCGGTAACCTCAGCGCCTTCACATATAACCAAAGTATCATTAGTGAAAATTTCTCCCTTAAATACTCCACCTATCTGAACTGTCCCTTCAAAGGCAAGTTTTCCCTCGAAAGAGGCCCCTTTATCTAGAATTGCTGTTACCTGTTGGCTATTTGTTGTTTGTTCTATAGTTGACATCCTGCTTTTAGCTTATCAATAATTCCCGTGAGTTCCTCATCTGAATAAAAATAGATACTCAGTTTTCCTTTTGTCCCATTGTAATCAATATTTACCTTTGTTCCAAGAAGCTTTTGCATCTCTTCTCCTAGACCGTTTATCAGTCGATCAGACAAGGAAGATTGCAATAACGTATTGTCTTTACTCTCTGATTTATTTTCTGGAGATTTCATTGCTAATTTTTCAAGCTTTCGGACGCTTATTTTTTCATTTTTACATAAATCTGCCAATTCAATTTGTCTATTTTTGTCCACAACACTTAACAAAATTTTTGCATGACCAACTGAAATATCTGAATTTTCTATATATTTTCTAATCTCTATCGGTAATGCCAAAAGCCTGATGGCATTACTTACGGAAGACCTGTCTTTGCCGACCTTTTCAGCAATTTGTTGATGAGATAATGAGAACTCATTTATAAGGCGCGAGTAACCTTCTGCCTCTTCTATAGGACTAAGATCTTCTCTTTGAATATTTTCAACAATAGACAATTCAAGGGTTTCTTTGTCGGTGTAGTTCTTAATCAATACAGGAACCTCATGAAGTCCTGCCGCTTGAGCCGCTCTCCAGCGCCGCTCTCCAGCTATAATTTCAAAACCCTCATCTTTTTTTCTGACAATAATGGGTTGTAAGATTCCACTTTGTTTTATTGATAAAGACAATTCTTCAATTTTTTCTTTATTAAATGTCTTTCTTGGTTGGTAGGCTCCCGGTTTTAGTTTTTCTACACTTACCTTCCAAACCTTACCGTCCGTATTAAGTCCCTGGATAGCCACGGAGTCTTTGGATATTCTATTTGTTTCAATTTTATTCTGTTCTTCTGAGTTTTGAATACCCAACCGAGCTGAAATAGCTCTTTTTTTTGATTCATTGTGATTTTGATGACTACTCAACTCTTTGTGACTATCCAATCTGGATAGTCCACTTGATAGTCCACCTGAACCATCTCCAAGCAAAGACCCCAATCCTCTTCCTAATCCTCTTTTTTTAGAATCAGCATTTAAATCAGACACTTAAATCACCAACCCCTTCTATTTCACGGTTTTTATGACTCTGAGCGTTGGCGTACTTGTTTAATACCTCTTTGGCCAGCTCTAAATATTTAATGGCACCTATCGATTTTCCATCATAATCAAATATTGACTGCCCATGACTTGGAGCTTCGCTTAACCTTACGTTCCTTGGTATAATGGACTGAAATACTTTTTCTCCAAAATGGTTTTTGATTTCTGTCACTACTTGATGGCTTAGATTGTTCCTTGTATCAAACATAGTAAGGACGATTCCTTCAATGTGTAGCTCGTGGTTTAATGATTTTTTAATTAAACCGGCAGTATTCAAAAGTTGACTCAATCCCTCAAGAGCATAATATTCGCACTGCAGAGGAACTAAAAAACTATTGGCTGCGGTTAGCGCGTTTAGAGTTAATAGCCCTAAAGATGGTGGGCAATCTATAATAAAATAGTCAAAATGATCCGATATGGCCGCAATTGCTTGTTTTAATTTATATTCTCTTTGTGGGATATCTACCAACTCAATTTCAGCACCAACCAAATCAGGATTTGCCGTAACAATAAACAAATTTGGATCTTTTGTCTTTAAAATGGTCTCGGCAATTGATTTTTCTCCAATTAAAACATGATAAATATTGTTTTCTTGGCACTCATATTTTTTAATACCAAGACCACTGGACGCGTTTCCTTGTGGATCCATGTCTAAAAGTAATACTTTTTTACCAAGTAATGCCAGCGCGGAGGATAGGTTTACTGAAGTTGTTGTCTTACCCACCCCTCCTTTTTGATTTGCAATGCATATCGTTTTTGCCATTAATGTTCTCCAATGGAAGGAAATTGTAGTGCGAGTTAATTAAAGATATAAATTTCGCTTAATTCAACATTTTTTTTGTTTTTTCACTTATGCTTTGTGTCTTTTATTCCGATGTTCCACGTGGAACTTGGTTTTAGGAAAAAATGTATTTGAACTTTAATTTTTTTGTCACATTGAAACTTCTCTTGTGTTCCACGTGGAACATCTTGATCCTTTTTTTTCTGATGTTTTTATTGGGCTGCAAGAAAGATGATCCGAATCCTGAGTTAAAAGACAAAATCTATCTAGATTTAGTAAATCAAGAAGCTATCGAGCTTAAAAAAATTGAGGATAGCGTGGCAAAAATTCAAGAAATATTAAAATCATTAGAAAAAAGTAAACCACAAACTGGGGACATCAAAAGAAACACCATAAAACTTCATGATTTTGAAAATATAAAAATAAAACAGCAGCAGCAATTGAAAATGTGGAGAATTCTAAAATTTGAGCGTCTTAAGTATGTCAGAAAATCAAGGTTGGCCCTAGATGAAGATTCTTGGAATAAAACTTCAGAACATGAATTTGAAAAGTACTATGCAGAAAAAAAATTAATTCGATCTAAACCTTATTGGGATATTAAAGACAGATTCAAAGAAAGCGGCTATAAATTTGACCCTACTCTTTTGGGTGAAGGAATTAAAACAGAAGAAAAAAAATAAAATATCTAATGTTCCACGTGGAACATTAAATCTTCGTAGTTGCAATAATTGCAAACTTAACAGGAACAACGGGAAGCCTATATTCTTTAACTAAAGCAGGTTCCCAAATAGAGCAAAGTTGAATAGGAATCTCACTCACTTCCAGTCCCCACTGTTCGCTTTTCATATGAAAATAAGTGCCTTTTTTAGAAAAACACTTTCTAGCTACAAGGATTGATTTAGAAATATTTGCTAATCCTCTTGATACTGCAAACTTCACAGAATCCTGTGGCAAATTTTCAATTGTAGAATTAATTGTAAAAACATTATCTAGATGTAAATTAGAAATAACATGTTTCAAAAACTCAATCTTTCTGGCATCTGAATCAATCAAAGTAACCTTTAATTTTCTATTTAAAATTCCAAAAACCAAACCAGGAAAACCATTTCCACTTCCAAAATCATAAATATGATCAATATGAGGAGAGTGCTCAGCGATAATGCGTTGGGCCATAATTGAATCAGAAAAATGAAGAGAATCTAAAAAGGGAATTGTCTTCGGTCCAACCAAATTAATTGTTTTGTTAAACTTAATAAGAATATCTGCATATAATTTCAATGCCGAAATTGCCTTGTCCTCGATGTCGGGGAACCATTCTTTGATTTTCCAACTATAGGTTGAACTGTCTTCAACTGGATTTGTGCTCATAATACATCCTTAAAGAATTTGATCAGACTTTTTTGAACCGTGTCCTTTAATATATATTACAATAGCTTGAATTGCGGAAGGATTAACACCACTTATGCGTTGAGCTTGGCCTAAAGTTAGTGGCTTAATTCGAGACAATTTTTCGATCTCTTCTCTCGATAATCCTTTAACCAAACTGTACTCAATATCCTTAGGAATTTGAAAATTTTCCGACAAAGCCATCTGATTGATTAATTCAAGTTGCCTTTTAATGTAACCAGAATACTTAATTTCAATTTCAATTGATTCTAAAATTGATGGTGATAACTTTAGATCTGGAAAAAACTCAAAGATAACATCATTAGAAATTTCAGGACGTCTCAGGAACTCTTCTAAGCTAATTGATTTCAATAATACCGATGTATTTAGTTTTCTCAATTTTTCTTGCGTTTCACCAGTCGGAGTTAAGCGAAAATTCTTAATATTTTCAATAGCTTGAGCTTTATTTTGTTTATCTCTTTGAATTTGATCTAACTCATTCCTACCAAGCAAACCAATATTTTTAGAACACTCATCTAACCTATCGTAAGTATTGTCTTCTCTTAAAACCAAACGATGTTCGGCTCTTGATGTGAACATCCTATAGGGTTCACTTGTACCCTTGGTAACTAAATCATCTATAAGAACTCCGATATAAGCTTGATCCCTTTTTAACACCAATGGCTCTTCACTTAAAATGCTTCTTGAGGCATTGATTCCAGCTATTAAACCTTGGGCTGCTGCCTCTTCGTAACCAGAAGTTCCATTAATTTGCCCAGCTAAAAACAAATTTCTAATAGGCCTTGATTCTAAACTGTGTTCAATCTGAGTTGGTTCAAAGTAGTCATACTCAACAGCATACCCATACCTAGCCACTTTAACATTTTCCAATCCAGGTATAGTTTGTAGAAACTCTTGCTGAATCCCCTCGGGTAAAGAAGTTGAAATACCCTGCAAATAAATTAAATCACTCTCTAAACTCTCTGGCTCTAAGAAGGTTTGGTGAGAATCCCTATCAGAAAATCGAGTAATTTTATCCTCAATACTTGGACAATATCTAGGCCCAATGCCTTCAATAATGCCACAAAACATTGGCGATTTATCGAGGTTTTTCCTGATAATTTCATGAGTTTGTTCTGTCGTTCTGGACAAAAAACAAGTAACTTGTGGTAAGACTGGAAAATTTTTTGTTTTTAAGCTGAAGGGAAAAAACTTATTATCTCCATATTGAGGACTCGTTTTTGACCAATCAATAGAATCCTTCAAAAGTCTTGCTGGAGTGCCTGTTTTAAGTCTTTTAACCGAAAATCCAAAATCTCGCAGCTGATCAGATAACCCGATCGAAGACTTATCCCCGATTCTCCCACCTGCAATTTGTTTCAATCCAAAGTGCATAACTCCATTCATAAAAGTTCCTGTAGTCAAAATCACCCTCTTAGCATGAACAAAAGAATGATCTTCTAGAACAACCCCTTCACACAAATTACCATTGAGAATCAAAGATTTAACTTCTGATTCCAGAAGAGACAGGTTCTCTTGAGAGTCTAAAATTTCAATCATTCTTCTGGAATACTTAATCTTATCAGATTGAACCCTTGATCCTCGCACAGCAGGACCTCTAGATGAATTAAGCCTCTTAAATTGAAGACAGGTCTCATCAGCGACTTGGGCCATTTGACCACCAAGAACATCCAGCTCTCTGACCATATGTCCTTTGGCCAAACCACCAATACTCGGATTACAGCTCATGTATCCGATTCTGCTAAGATTTGATGTAACTAGCAACACCTTGTGCTGCAATCTAGAGCAGGAAAGAGCTGCCTCAATCCCCGCATGGCCTCCGCCAACCACTATAATATCAAAATCACTTTTTCTTCTCATAGTTTTCATCTCATTGAAGTCAATTTTTAATGTTAATTATTGCAAAAATCCAGAGACTATTTACCTAAACAGAATTCTTTGAAAACTTTATCTAAGATTTGATCGTCATAAACGATGCCTAATATGCTTTGAATACTCAAAAGAGCTTCCTTTAAATCAAGTGCTATAAATTCATGTCCCAATCCATTGCCAACGGCTAGCTTGGTCGATTCAATAAAATGAAGACTTTTCACTAAAGCATCTTTCTGTCTACTGCTTGTTACTGACGTATTATCAATATGACTACTCAAATCAACCCAACTCTGCATCACTGCATTTAAAATATATTTACGAGAAGATAAATCAAAAGTGCTACAAAAAATGACATGCACAGAAATCCAACTTATCAAATCTTGATATGTTTTAAAATTAAATTGTAATTCTAAATAGTTAAACAACGAAACTATAAATTGAAATAAGCATGGCTCGTTAAATTGCTGGCGAAAATCAGAAAAAAACTCTTCTTTAGAGGCAAATTTAGAAATATTCTGCCAATAATTTCTTAAAAATTCAGTTTGCTGAGGGTTAAGGCTCAAATCAATCTTATTTAAAATTAAAAATGTCGAATTCAAATCAAATTTAGAAAACAAAGAAAACGATTCTTGATTAAAGGACTTATTCCTTTCCTGAGCGGGATGACCAAAACAATCAGAAAAATCAAAAATAAACATATTAACCTGAGCTTCATCTTGTTCTCTAAAAGTCCTTTCAATTCCCATTTTCTCAATAATATCATCAGTATTATTTCTGATACCCGCAGTATCAACTAAGATAAATCGAATACCCTCATACAAAAAATCTTCTTTAATTACATCTCTCGTCGTTCCCGCCACATCAGTAATAATTGATCGATTTGTTTGCAATAGTAAATTCATCAAACTAGATTTTCCGGTATTTGGTTTACCACTTAAGGTAATTTGAACACCATCAGAAATCATCTTTCCAAATTTAAATGAATGAACTAGCTCTGTAATTTTGGTTTCTATTATGTCCAACTTGTTCAGCAATGTATGATCTTGAATAATCTCTATATCTTCTGAAGAAAAATCAATGCTTGCCTCAATATGAGCTAAACACCATAAAATTTCATCTTCAACTTTTTTAATCGCAGAAGAAAGATCCCCTTTTAGCTGACGTAGTGCCAATTTTGCAGAAAGTTCTGATTTAGAATGAATGGCAGATAAAACACTTTCTGCTTGAATTAAATCAAGTCGATTATTCAAAAAAGCCCGGTAGGTAAACTCACCACGATCTGCTACCCGCGCACCGTGAAAACAGAGCTGATCCAGTATAAGCTGACAAATAGTCGGAGAACCATGACAAGAAATTTCTACCACTTCTTCCCCAGTAAAAGACTTTCCATCTAAAAAAACAGTTATACAGACTTCATCAATAAGGACTAAAGATAAAGAGTTAATAAAATTGGCCAAAAAAACCCTATGACTTTCGACAATTTTAGGGGGGTTTTTAATCGATTTTTGAACAATTTTAAGAGCATCAATGCCGCTAATCCGAATAACTGAGATGCCGCCAATTCCATTTGGAGTAGAGACCGCACAAATTGTATCTTTATCTCTTACCCCTAAATACATACTCACTCTTGAGAAGTTAAATCGTCTTTTTGTGAACCAAAATTTTTTGCAGGAAATATTTTAATTTTTTTATATAATCCATCACCAAGAGATCTGCTTTTAACTCTTTCGTCCTTCGAAAGATACTGATGAACCACTTTTCTTTCCTTAGGAGGAAGGGCGCGGTAATAAACTGCTTTATTTTGCTCAATGGCAATTGTTTTTAAATTTTCAGCTCTTTCTATTAAAGCCTGTTCATTCTCTTCTCTATACCCACCACAATCTACATTGATATTTGTTTTATCGTCTGGAATTTGATGCTGAACCACGCGTTTTAATATAAGCTGAAAAGAATCTAAAAGCTGACCCTTTCGATCTTTAAATAACTCTTCATCGGCTCCAGAAAGCTCAATATGAATTGATTTGTTTTCAGCGTCTTCGCTTTCAGATAAAAAAGTGTATTCTAAATTAAATTGACCATACTCAATAAGACCCTCAAGAGTACTGCGGACAAGGGATTCTACAGGACCATCTTCACTCTTTTTTCCGCCTCCAAAAAGTTTTTTAAAAAAATTCATTACCTAGCTCCTCTCGTTATTACATCATTAAATAAATCAAATTTTTGTTACTACGGCCTTATTACTTTTTAACATAAAATACTGTTGAGTGATTCCAAACAATCCACTCACAAACATATAAAGAGTCAATCCGCTTGGAAGATTAAGCATAAAAACGGACATTACTAAAGGCATATATAATAATATTTTTGCCTGAGCCGGATCCATATTTGTTGGAGTGATTTTCTGTTGAGTAAACATGGTGGCTCCCATTAAAACAGGTAAAACATAAAATTTATCGTGAGAGCTTAAATCTGTTATCCAAAGCATAAAAGGACTTTGATATAACTCGATACTCGAGCCAATCACCCTATAGAGTGCAAAAAATATTGGAATTTGTAACAACATAGGTAAACAGCCTCCAAATGGATTTGCTTTATTTACCTTCATTAATGACATAATTTCTTGATTCATACGTATGGGATCTTCTTTATATTTTTCCCTAATAGCTGTCATTTCTGGTTGAATTTTTTGCATGGCTTTCATTGATTTCATTGACATCAAATTAAAAGGTAAAACAAATAATCTTACCAACAATGTTAAAAGAATAATGGCAACACCCCAGTTAGAAATCTGTGCGTAAAACCATTTCATGGTAAATAATAATGGTTTTGCAATGAATCCTAGCCATCCAAAATTAATAATACTTGTAAGTTCATCGCTGATAGCACTCAAAATTGTGATCGATTTAGGGCCAGCGTAAAACACTTGTTTTATGGAAAGTTCTGCTTTTCCAGGCAAGACGGGGTAAACAAGCTCTCCAAGTGCCGCCGATTCGTTAATTAATACATTTAGTTTTGCATCTGGCAACAAATCAGACTTATCTAATATGGCTGTTGCAAAATATTGGTTTCCAACAGAAAGAATATTAGCCGTCTTAATTTCTTGGCTTAAATTTTCTTTAGCTGAAGAAAAATTAACCGATGTTGTTTTACTCGCGTGTGAAACGTAAAAATCTTGATGTTCATAGGAAGGAAATAACCAGGATTGACTTTCTGGAACGTTAATTTTTTCAGGAATTAATACTTTAATATTTTGTATGTTTTTATCATTTAAGCCAGATAAATTAATCTGGCTATCAAACGAATTATTTGATTCGTTATAGATAATTTCCCGATTAACAATAAGGTCATCAATTTTTGCAATCCCTTTATAGTGCCCCTTTGCAATTTCACTCATTTCGAAATAAACTATCTTATTATCTGCGAATCTAAACTCAAACAAACCAGCCAAAGCAGACTGGCCAAGTAAAATTGGTTTATTTTCTTTATCCGTATAAGAATTTACTTTTAAATTAACTAGACCCATTCCTTTATTTGAAATCTCAAAAGAGAGCTCTTTATTTTCAAAAGTAAACTTCTTTTCTTCAACAAATTTGTTGTCCGTTTTAAGATCGGAATTTTGAGATTTACCATTACCACCTTGTCGATCTGCTTTTCCTTTTGAAAATTCAGCACTTGAGGAGCCACTCTCTAAATCAGAGGTCTGAGGGCGTTCTTGATTTTTGAGTTCCGTATTTATCTGAGGAGACTGGGCCGTCTGATTTTTTTTACCAAAATCAGGATACTTTTTTTGAAGATAAGAATTCCAGCCAAAATAAAATAGCGCAAAAATAATCATCGCCATTAAAAATCGACTGTTAAACGGATTAGTTTGTTGCTGTTCTTGCATTACATTTCCTTTCAGGGACAGGATCATATCCAAATGATCCAAATGGATGACATTTTGACAATCTTCCCAGTGTCATTTTTAAAGCACATAAAAAATCATGTTCATTAAAAGCCTCTTTGGCAAACTCAGAACAAGAAGGAATAAATCGACAATTACCACCTAAAAATTGAGTTCCAAAAGTTCTATAAGAACCAATAAAAAACAAAGCACACATTTTAAGTGTCTTGTTCAAAAAATTTTTGAAGGTACAAAAAAATTTTAGCTGTTTAGAGTTTCGTGAATATCCGGTTTTTTTCAAGTTGTTTGATTCCATGATTAAAAGCTTTAAGAAAAGTATCAAAACTCATATTTTTGTAAAAATCGCTTTTCATGGGTTTAATAAAAAAAGTCATTTTAGTTTGAACCAAGGGTTTACTTTTAAGATATTTAGCAATTTCAGATCTAACCCATCTTTTAATTTTATTTCGAATAACAGCATTTCCAGCTTTTTTACTTATGGAAATACCTAATTCAGAAATCGGTTTATTCGCCCTCATAAACGATATAAGCATCCAAGAAGATGCCCACACTTTTTGACCATTATTTTTTAAATCAAGAAAATCCGAGTTCTTACGGATAGATAGATAAGGTTTACTTACCACTAATTTCCACAGAAAGCTTTTTTCTACCCTTTGCTCTTCGTCTATTTAATACCTGTTGGCCATTTTTGGTTAACATTCTTTTTCTAAAGCCATGGGCTCTTTTTCTTCTAATTTTTGAGGGTTGGTACGTTCTTTTCATTTTATCTCCTTAATCAAACTTAATAGAACTAAATGTTTGTTGTTTATGTCTCTAAATCGAAATATTTTCAAGGAATAAATTAGAAAACACCTCTAGCTTTACAAACAAATTCTCTTTTAGAAAAATTAACCTATGGAATTAAAACTAGCCATGCTATTTAACCTTAATTAAAACCACTAAATGCATGTTTCCGAATTAAACCACATCGCAGCATGATGGTGAACCATTGATAAGCATTTTAAGCCTTGATAATTATGCTACTCATTGAAGATCGAGAGAGGAAATAAATGCCAATTAATTCTCATTTTTGGGATCAAATTAAAACAAATATGAAAAGCAGAAATTTAAATAACAAACTGTTAGATACTTGGCTTGACCCAATTGAATATTTAAACACCATTAGTACAAATGACCGACCAAAAATTCAACTTGGTGTCCCGAATGCCTTTCATCAATATTTTGTTATAGAAAACCTTCAGGATAAAATTTACACAGAGATTTCAAATATTTATAATTCATCTTTTGAGGTTGAGTTTGTTGTGACTGGCAACAAAAATATGGCTCATCCCGAAAGTCCACAAGCGCTCGAAGAAGCGATTTTGAATCAAAATACTCGGCAGTTTCCTCAACAAATCAGTAGGGAAAAAAATATCAATTCAGATCCCTTAAACCAAGAGCTCACCTTTTCTACTTTTGTAGTAGGAAAAAATTCGGAATTTGCCCATGCTGCCTGTTACAATGTAGCTAAACATCCTGGAGGTCATGATTATAATCCTCTTTATATTTATGGACCTGTGGGGATGGGTAAAACACATCTTCTTCATGCTGCTGGAAATTATATCCGGGATCAATACCCTCAGGTAAAAATTACATATATTTCCGCTGAACGGTATATGAATGAGTGCATAGCCTCCATAAGACACCATCAAATGGATAAGTTTAGACTTAAATACAGAGAAAATTCGGATATTTTACTTGTAGATGATGTTCAGTTTATTGGGAAAGGTGAGGCCGTTCAAGAGGAGTTTTTTCATACGATTAATACCTTTATCGATCGAAAAAAACAGGTTATTTTAGCCTCAGATAGGATGCCAAAAGATATTATAGATCTGGAGGATAGAAATAGAACGAGGCTTGAGCGTGGATTAATTGCCGATATTACCATGCCTGATTTAGAAACTCGAATTGCTATCTTAAGGTATAAAGCTGAAAAATATAACGTTAGAATGTCAGAAGATGTCGTCAATCATATTGCAAGAATTTCTAAAAGATCAATTAGAGAATTAGAGGGAAATTTAAAAAAGGTAAAAATGTTTTCTGAATTGCAAGGTTTGCAAATTGATTATGATTTAGTAAAAAAAATATTATCAAATCATGAAACTCAAACGATGATAAGTATTGAGGAAATTCAAAGAATTGTTGGTGACCATTTTAAAGTCCGAGTGCAAGACTTGAAATCTGCAACCAGATCTAAAAATATCGTTGTTCCGCGTCAGATAGCTATGCATTTTATAAAGAAATTTTTAGATAAATCTCTTGTTGATATTGGAAAAGCTTTCGGTGGTAAAGATCACACGACCGTAATGAATGCCATTGAACGAGTTAAATATCTACAACAGACGGATCAAGATATGTTTAAGAATATTGAAGAGTTAGAATCTAGAATCCACAATATCACAGGTGTGTGAATGGGGACTGTGGATAAAGCTATGGATAAAGCTAGGAGTTTAATTGTGGATGGTTTTAAAGAGGGTTTATCCAAAAGCAGGGTTGACTTTTACACTCATCTTATCCACATTAATACTCTAATAAAATCAAGTGGTTATTTAAAAAAGGACGTTATCCACGCCCCTACTACTACTACTATATATTTATATATAGTAAAAGATAATACAAAAAAGGCCGGGTAAAATATGAAAATAGAAATTGATAAAAAAGATCTTTTAAATTTAATCGGAAAAACTTTGAATATTGTGGATAAAAAAAATACCATGGCTGTTCTGGTCAATGTTTTATTGGATGCAGAAAAAGAAAGGGTTAAAGTTTTTGCAACAGATTTGGAAGTAAGTCTTACGGATGAAGTATACGCAAAGGTCATGGAGCCTGGAAAGGTTGTAGTTAGTACAAAAAGTCTTTTTGAAATTTGTAAAAAATTATCCGATGGAAAAATACAATTAATCAAAAAAGAAAATAACTGGTTAGAAATAAAACAAGGAAAATTTTCTTCAAGAATTGTTGGAGTAAGCCATGAAGAGTACCCAATATTTCCAACTTACAATCCACAGTTTTTATTAAAGCTTAAGGCAAATGTACTGAAAGAAATGATAGATAAAACCAGTTATTCTGTTTCGAATGATGAAACAAGATATCATCTTAACGGGGTCTTTTTCGAGATAACTCCTCAAGGTATTTGCAGAATGGTGGCTACAGATGGACATCGATTGAGCTTAGTAAATAAACAAATTGAAAATATAAAAATAAACTTACCTACGGGTGTGATTATTCCAAGAAAAGGGTTGTTGGAAATTAAAAAAATTGTTGAAAATAGTAATGAAATTATAGAAATTTCTATTGAAGGGTCACAGTTCTACTTGAAAAATGAATCAACGATTTTGATGATACGTTTGATTGAAGGAAAGTATCCTAATTATCAACAGTTTGTTCCACAAAAACTACCACATAAAGTTATGATTAACAGAAATGAATTTTTAAATTCTCTTGAGAGGGTGGCTCTCTTGGCTAATCAAAAATCTAAAGCTGTTTTGCTAAACATCGTCAGTGATAAAATGGAAATTTCATCTAATAATCCTGAGTTGGGTGAGGCAAAGGAAGAAATCGAAATAGAATATTCTGGGCCAGAATTAAAATTAGGTTTTAATGCTAGGTACTTGTTAGATGTACTCACCTCAATGGAAGACTCCAAAGTTGTCTTAGAAATTAATAATCATTTGTCACCAGGAGTGATTCGACCTGCAGAAGATTTGAATTATACCTGTGTTGTCATGCCTATGAGAATTTAAGAATTAAAGATGTATATTAAAAATCTTTATGCTAATAACTTTAGAAATTTTAATAAAATTAGCCTAGAGTTTTCTCCACAAGTAAATTTTTTTTTAGGCCGAAATGGTCAAGGCAAAACAAATCTTTTAGAAAGTTTATATTTATTAATTAAGGGTGATTCTTTTAGATATTCAAATAATGAAACCTTTATAAATCACAATCAGAATAAAGAGTTGTCAGAATTTGAAAAAACGAGAGTCAAATCAATTTTTATTGAAAATGATTTGTCGTTCGAGCTTGAAGTAGGTATCGAAAATAAATCAAAGTTATTTTTGTTAAATAAAAAAAAAGTATCTTCTTCTGAAATTCAAAAAAAATTTAACTGCATATTATTTTCTCCAGAGAGTTTAAGCTTTATTAAAGAATCCTCAGAATTTAGAAGGGAACTCATAGATGAGTTTTTAAAATCAATTCATTCTAAAAATGTGGATATTATTTTTGAATATAAAAAGATTTTGCGTTCAAGAAATAAGCTATTAAAAGAAAATAAAGAAGGTAGGTTAGAAAAAGATAATTTTGTTCCTTTGTTTGAAGCTATAAATAGTTTATTTATAAAAAAAGCCTGTGAACTTGTTTACGCCAGAGTTGAAGCCATAAAGGCCATAAAAGAAGACATAAATGACCATATGCGATATATAAACCAAGAAAATGTGGATATATTCGTGGATTATGTGGCCTCAGGAGAGTCTTATTTAAGTTTTTCAATAAATGAAATTGAACAAAAATTAAGTCATAGATTGAATTCTCTAAAGGTTGCAGAAATAGCTTATGGAAGTTCACTGGTCGGCCCTCATAAGCACGAAATAATATTTCTATATAATCAGAAAGATTCAAGAATTTTTTGTTCGCAGGGGCAGCAAAGAGCAATTATATTATCTTTCAAAATGGCTCAAATCGTGTATCATAGAAAAACTCATGGATGGTATCCTGTTCTGATGTTGGATGACGTACTGTCAGAATTAGATTTTGAAAAAAAAATGAGATTAATATCTTTTTTAGAAAAAATTAATACTCAAATTTTTATCACTGCTACGGAGTTAGATCGTGATACAAAATTTAGTTCTAGTACGTATAAAATTACCAATATGGTTCAAGGAAAAATTCTTGATTAAAAAATCCAATTTAAAAACTAAAGGGATCTAATGAGCTCAGAAGATATTTTAGGAACTGTTGAAGAAAATAAAAATTATGGTGCTGATTCAATTCAAGTATTAGAAGGTTTGGAAGCCGTTAGAAAAAGACCAGGTATGTACATTGGTGATACGGGATTTCGTGGATACCATCACTTAGTTTATGAAATTGTTGACAACTCAGTGGATGAAGCTTTGGCGGGATTTTGTAAAAATATATCAATTACAATCAATGCAGATGAATCAATAACTATTGAAGATGATGGACGTGGAGTACCTGTTGATGGCCATAAATCGGGTAAATCTGCTCTTGAAGTAGTATATACAGTACTTCATGCGGGGGGAAAATTCGATGGTTCTTCATATAAAGTTTCAGGTGGACTTCATGGGGTGGGGGCTTCCGTAGTAAATGCGCTGTCGTCTAGGTGTATCGTAGAAGTTCAACGTCAGGGATTTATTTGGCAGCAAAAATTTGAAAAAGGAAACCCCATATCTAAAGTTGAAAAAATGGGTGAAACTCATAAAACAGGAACAAAGGTTAATTTCAAACCAGATAGAGAAATCTTTAAAGATGAAACAATAAATTTCGATTTTACTTATTTGTGCAATCGTTTTAGAGAGCTTGCGTTTTTAAACGCTGGCTTAAGAATTTTAGTTAGCGATGAAAGAACTCAAAAGAAACAAGAGTTTCAGTTTTCTAAAGGGATTGCAGAATTTGTTGAATACATGAATCAATCTAAAAAACCTTTACACAACGATGTTGTTTATTTTAAGGCAGAAAAAGATACGGTTGAAATTGAAATTGCGATGCAGTGGAATGATTCTTATGCAGAATCGATTTTTACATATTGTAATAATATAAACACTCATGAGGGGGGAACTCACCTTATGGGATTTAGAGCTGCTCTCACAAGAACAACCAATAGTTATGCAACGGCAAAAAACCTCTTAAAAGATTTAAAAGAGAATCTTGAGGGGGAAGATATTCGTGAAGGTTTAGCCGCTGTGATTTCAGTTAAGGTAAGGGAGCCTCAGTTTGAAGGGCAAACAAAAACAAAACTTGGTAATACTGAAGTTAAAGGAATTGTTGAATCATTGATCAACGAAAGACTTGCAGATTGGTTAGATCGCAATCCAGCACAATCAAAACAAATTATTCAAAAATGTGCAGATGCCGCTAGAGCGCGAGAGGCCGCGAGAAAAGCGCGTGAATTGACAAGAAGAAAAACGGCTTTAGATGGAGGTTCTCTTCCAGGAAAAATGGCAGATTGCCAAGAACGAGACCCTGCTCTTTGTGAAATATATCTGGTGGAAGGTGACTCGGCAGGAGGATCTGCGAAACAAGCGCGCGATAGAAAAACTCAAGCTGTTTTGCCTTTAAAGGGAAAAATTTTAAATGTAGAAAAAGCTAGATTTGATAAAATGTTATCAAATGAAGAGATTCGTATGATGATTTCTGCCTTGGGTACAGGGATTGGAAAAGAAAATGTAAGTGCTGATAAAATTAGGTATCATAAAGTGATTATTATGACCGATGCCGATGTGGACGGATCTCATATTAGAACCTTATTGTTAACTTTTTTCTATCGACAAATGCCAGAGGTTATTGAAAAAGGATATATTTATATTGCCCAACCCCCTCTTTACCGAGCGAAAAAAGGACAAAGTGAAGTTTATCTAAAAGATGACATTGCTCTAACGGAATATTTGCTGAGTATGGGGGTTAATAATTTTAAAATTATTGGTAAAAATTTAACAGAGATAGATTTTAAAAAAATGATATTTAGTATTCAAAAACTAACTCACTTATTAAAAATTTCAGCTCATAAACATGATCCTGATTTCTTATATTTCTTAATATCCAAAGTAATTGAGTGGGAAAAGGTTGTCAGTACAGAGGCTCAATGGGATGAGCTTGTCTCTGATTTTAAAGCCTGGGTTAAAAACAATACTCAGCTAGGAATTACGGAAATTGAATCTGCAATTAAAGTTAATGAGTTGGGAAATAATTTTTTAGAATTAATAACAACTCGTTATGCAGATAAAAAAATAACAAAAATTTCTAATGCTTTAGTGAGTGCTCCTGAAATATTAGAACTGCAAACCATTTGGAAAACGATACAAAGTTATTCAATGTTGCCGATCAATGTGCAAATTGGAAACGAGACAGTTTCTTTTGATAGCTATGCTGATTTCTATGCTCAAATGATGGAAACAACTAAAAAAGGAATCTATATTCAACGATATAAGGGATTAGGCGAAATGAATCCCGAACAACTTTGGGAAACAACATTGAATCCAGCAAATAGAAGGTTGTTAAAAGTGACGATTGACGACGCTGTTGCGGCAGATGAAACGTTTAGTATTTTGATGGGTGAACAAGTTGAACCAAGAAGAAAATTTATACATGATAATGCTCTGCTTGCTAGAGCTTTGGATGTATAGAAGAAGGTAGATAATGGAAATAGAAAAAGGAATTTCAACGATAGATATAAATAAAGAAATGAGAGATGCTTACTTACAATACTCTATGTCGGTAATTGTAGGAAGAGCACTTCCGGATGTCAGAGATGGTTTGAAACCAGTTCATCGTCGTATCTTGTTTGCTCAAAGTGAAATGAGCAACACACACGATAAACCGTATAAAAAATCAGCTCGTGTCGTTGGGGATGTTATTGGTAAATATCACCCTCATGGCGATACAGCTGTGTATGATACGATGGTGAGAATGGCTCAAGAGTTTTCATTGCGCTATCCCCTTGAGGATGGGCAAGGTAACTTTGGATCTATTGATGGAGATTCACCAGCGGCAATGAGGTACACAGAAGTTCGAATGACCAAATTAGCGGAAGAACTTTTAAACGATATTGAAAAAGAAACCATTCCTTTTGGTCCAAATTATGATGACTCTTTGGAAATTCCGTTGGTTTTACCAGCAAAGTTTCCAAATCTTTTAGTAAATGGTTCGGCTGGTATTGCTGTAGGAATGGCTACAAATATTCCACCTCACAATTTAGGCGAAGTCATAGATGGTTGCATTCATTTAATTCATAACCCCGATTGTCTTATCGAGGAGTTAATTCAAAGAATTCCAGGGCCCGATTTTCCCACCAATGGTGTTATTGCTGGAAGGGAGGGGATTCTTCAGGCTTATTTGAAAGGTCGTGGAATTATTACTCTTAAGGCTGTTACTGAGGTTATTCAAAATAAAGACCATGAAGAAATTATTGTGACTGAAATTCCATATCAGGTAAATAAGGCTAAGCTTATTGAAAGTATTGCCGATCTTGTAAGAGAAAAGACAATCGAAGGAATCTCTGATATCCGTGACGAGTCTTCAAGAGAAGGAATGAGAATTGTGATCATTCTTAAGCGCAACGAAAACTCAAGCGTTGTCTTGAATAGACTTTTTAAATTTACCCAAATGCAAGTGAGCTTTGGTATCATCATGTTGGCTTTAGATAAAAAAAATCAGCCAGTGACGTTTAACCTTAAACAAATGTTAGAAGCTTTTGTTGATCATCGAAGAGATGTAGTTACTAAACGGTGTATTTTTGACTTAAAGAAAGCTCAAGAAAGAGCTCATATTCTTGAGGGTTTGAAAAAAGCTCTTGATAATATTGATGAAGTGATTGCTACCATTAAAGCCTCTAGCGAAGCCCAAGTTGCTAGAGAAAATTTAATGAAAAAATTTGACTTTAGTGAACGCCAAGCGGTGGCTATTTTAGAAATGCGCCTTCAAAGATTAACGGGTTTAGAAAAAGAAAAAATATTAACTGAACTCGCCGAGCTGATGAAACAAATAGACTGGTTAAAATTTGTCTTAGCTGATGTGAAAGAAATTTTTAAAATTATTGTTCAAGAACTAGAAGATATTAAGAAAAAATATGCAGACCCAAGAAGAACGCAAATAACAGGAGATCTGACAGATATTGAGGATGAAGATTTAATTGCTGATGAAAACATGGTGGTTACTATTACCAATACAGGTTATATAAAAAGAATTCCTACCGATGAATACCGAACTCAAAAACGAGGAGGAAAAGGTTTAAAAGGTATGGAAACACGTGATGAAGACTATGTTACCGATATTTTTACAGCATCAACAAAGACCATGTTGCTGGTCTTTACAGATAAAGGGAAAATATACTGGTGCAAGGTTCATAAATTACCATTGGGTAATAGGACTTCTAAAGGTAAGTCCATAAACAATGTTGTTCAAACGGATGCAAAAGAAAAAGTAAGAGCTATTCTTCCCGTCGAGGAATTTAGTGAAAATAAATACGTTGTTATGATTACAGAAAAAGGGATAATTAAAAAGACATCCTTAGACGCCTTTTCAAATCCAAGAACGGCTGGAATTATTGCCCTGACTACGGATTTAGATGATGGTGTTATTGATGCTCAAATCAGCGATGGAAATAGTGATATTTTTATAGCAACCAGGGAAGGAATGTCGATTCGTTTTGATGAGGGCGATGTGAGGGCTATGGGTCGAAGCGCTCGTGGGGTTAAAGGGATATCTCTTTCAAAAGATGATGTTGTTGTTGCCATGGAAATTATTGAAAAAGATTCAAAAGCATCGATACTTATGGTGACCAGTAAGGGTTATGGAAAAAGATCTTCGTTAGAGGAATACCGCACTCAAGGCCGTGGAGGCGTGGGGATTATTACTCAGAAAACTACGGATAAAGTGGGTATAGTTATTGGAACCAAAAAAGTTTTTGATGATCAAGATTTAATTATTTCAACTGATAATGGACAAATTATAAGGATGGCTATTAAAAATATTTCCTTAATTGGAAGAAACACTCAAGGTGTTCGGTTAATTAACTTAGATGATAAGGACGAGGTTGTTTCTGGAATAGCAGCAATTAAAGAACAAGAAGTCGATGAGGTTGAAAAATTAGAAATATAGAAATATAGAAGTATAATTTCAATTTTTCGACCTATCAACCTCAAAGACATGAGGAGCTAACTATTAAGTGTTTGTGTCGTTTTATAACTTTATTTGTAGTTTTCTCGTTAGTATCATGCTCACCTCCGGATCAAAAAGAATATTATCGTGGAATGACAGAAGTAAAAAAGAAAAACTTCATAAACTCTCTTTTACATTTTGAAAACACAATAAAACTTTCGCCAAACTCGATGTGGGCAGTAAATGCATCTAGAGAAGCTGCGAGAGTGAGTTTGTATGAAATTAAGAATTATAAAAAGGCTATTTTTTTTAATAAACAGTTAGTTCTGTATTCAAATGATTCAGAAGAAAGAATTAAAGCACAAAAAGAAATATCCTATATTAATTTTGATAATTTACAAAATTATCAACAGTCCATTATTGAATTTAATAAATTATTACAAATGACGGAAAAAGATTCTGACATAGCCACATATAAACTCACTATTGCAAGAGCATTTTTTTATCTTAATAATTTTAATCAGGCCCAAAGTGAAATCAATGAAGCCTCTCGTTTGAAAATACCAGACGAAATCATGTTTGATCTTTTAATTTTAAATGGAAATATTTTGGTTGCTCAAAAAAAATTTCCTAAAGCCATCATTGTTTATAATGATATTTTAAAAAAATTTCCTATGTTGTCGCAAAAAGAAAATGTGAAATTAACTTTAGCTGTTTGTTATGAAGAAAACCTTCAATTTAAAGAATCTATTGAAATTTTAGAAAAGCTAAAAGATATTTATAAACCACCAGAATATATTGAGTTAAGAATTAAAAAGCTAAAAGAACGGCTAAAAAATTTACCTGGAGCCAAAGGATTATATAGAAAATGAATAAGTATATTTTATTTGTAGGAATAGGATTTGAACTTATAGGATTGATTATAGGTGCCCTTGTTCTTTCTGCTTGGTTAGAAGAAAAATACCCTTCCAAGGGGACCCTTACAGCAGGCCTTGTTGTTTTGGCTTTAATAGGTTGGTTTATACATATTTTTATTCTTTTAAAAAATATTGAAAACCAAGGAAAAAAAGGTAATTAGAGTGCTTAAGCGAAGTGGTTTTAAGCCAAAACAGAATAATAAGTTTATTGACAGATTTTTAAAAACAACAAGCTATATCCTTTTGTCGCAGATAGTTCTTAGTATTTTTTTTATAAGCTTTCTAAGGACTCATTTGCTATCTTTTATACTTGGGGGATTGATTGCCTACTTAAACTTTGTCGTTTTAACCATTCTTTGGAACTTGATAATTTTTAAAAAAAGAGTTGCCCCTCCGCTCATAGTTGTTGTAATAAAGTATGGAATTTTGATTTATCTTTTTTTAAAAATACCTCAAATAAACTGGATCAACCAAAATGATTTAGTTTATGGGATTCTGATGAATCCAGCAGCTATCATACTGGGTGGGTTTTTTCTTAAAGATAAGAAAAGCAGATAACTAAGGAATTAAAATGTCTTTTAATTGGACCCAGTTGGTCGTCGGTCATGAAAATGCGCACATAGCAACCTTAGGCTTGGCCAGCCTAGCAAGCATTGGTCTTGGCCTGGCAGCTAGAAAGCAATTAGGGTCTGGTGAGTCCGCGGTTATTCCCGCTGGAAAATTTTCATTAAGAGGTCTTTTTGAACTTAATGTTGAATTTATCGATAAATTGGCAAATTCAATAATTGGTCGCGAGGGACATAAATATGTGCCTTATTTCTCTGCCTTGTTTGGATTTATTTTCTTGAATAATTTAATAGGAGTTATTCCAGGAATGACCCCGGCAACTGAAAACATCAATACCACATTTGCATTTGGCGTTTTCTCCTTTTTAACGTATAATTTAATTGGATTAAAAAAAGGTGGCGCTCATTATTTAGCACACTTTTTAGGTCCGATTTGGTGGTTAGCCCCATTGATGTTAGTTATCGAACTGATTGCACATCTTATTCGTCCGTTAACTTTAGGCCTTCGTTTGGCTAATGTTATGACTGGCGACCATACAGTTCTGTCAGTATTTTTGTCGATAGTACCCTACCCTATTTTAATACCGATTCCATTTTATATTTTAGGTTTATTAGTTTGTTTTATTCAAGCGTTTGTTTTTACATTATTATCTATGGTTTATGTGGCATTGGCTCAAGCCTCAGATCATTAAAGATTAAAATTAAAGGAGAAAAAAAATGAAAAAATATTCTATCGTTATTGCTACAGTTTTAGCATCAGCATCTGTTTTTGCAGAGGAAGCTGCCACCCAAGCAACGACAGTTGCAGCTGCAACAAGTTCTGACAAAGGAATGCTTGCTTTAGCTGCTGCACTTTGTATGGGTATAGCTGTGTTAGGCGGTACTTTTGGTCAAGGAAAAGCAGCTTCTGCTGCATTAGAGGGAATTGCAAGAAATCCAGCAGCTCAGGATAAAATCTTTACCCCTATGTTGTTATCACTAGCTCTTATCGAGTCTTTAGTTATTCTTGGATTCCTAGTAGCCTTTGTAAAAATTGGTGGATTATTATAAGCCCTTGGTTGTTTTAAAGAAGTGATTCTTTTCGAGTAATAGAATTTTTTAAATAAAAATGAAAGCAGCCGTTCTTTTGTTCGGCTGCCTTCATTTTTTTAATGTCTTCATAAATATATTTTTCTCTGTGATTATCGTCTGATAATAAAAAAATAGGAACACCAGTTAGGGAGTTTTTTCCTGATACGATCATTTTTAGTCGTTCTATATAAATAATTTGATTAATTATAGAAAGTTGCTTATGCGAGTATCGCACAGCATCTCCAGACAATTTATAGGGAAAGTATAGCAGAATTTCCCAAATAGGATTTTTTGTTTTAACAGTGAGAGGTTCAACCTTACCTTCTAATAAATTGGCATGAACGAAATCAAGCAAAATCCATTTTTCTCCATCAAAAACAACTTGATCTGTCCAAAAATCTCCAATTTCAATAAAGGGAGCTAATTTTTCTGAAAATTCAAGCAAAGCATCTTCTGCAGCAGTTCTAATGTTATCACCTATTGGAATGGAAAAATTTAAAAATTGAGTTAGGTTAAAGTCTAAATTTACTTTATCAAGCAGTACATATTGTCCTGCTAATTCACTATGAACTTGTGGGATCAATTTAGCTTTTTCTAAAGGAGCCTTATTGCGCATAAAAAAATTTAAAAATTCATAATATGGCAGTTCAAAAACATGGTTGTGAAAAATCCCATTTGCCTTCGGAAGTCTCATTGCAAAAGGGCCAGGGTTAGTCGGATTATCTATTGCTGCTACCTCAATAATTTGAGTTGTATTACCGGCTCCAAGGTAATCGATAAATTGATATCGAGTTTGATTGTCAAAAGTTAAAATATCTCCGCTTTTTAAAGATTTTAACAGATGATTATAATTAAATACGGGCTGTCCTTCAGAAAATAAATATACCTCCTGGTGAGGTATTGCACCTATGATTTTAGCTATAAAGATAAAAAATAAAACAAACTGAACTAAGAACTTGGAAGTGGTATTAAATGGGCCCATCAAGCGCATCTTTCTCGTTATTCAATATTACCATCCTTGTCACAAAAGAGGTCTCAAAAGAAGTCTGGTAAAGAGGTTAATATTTGAATATGAAAGAAAGGTGCCAAAGGAAGCCGTCGTAGGACAAAATAGACTATTTAAAGGAATGATAGTTAAAGAAAATCAATGAAGACGAAATTGAGCTTTACAGCTGTCAAATTAGTATTCATATCTGTAGAAGTCTAAACCGCTTTAACCTAATACTCTTAAAAAAACTCGTTACAAACTGGTGAACCTTGATTTTTAATAACCGTATTTATAAATACTTGTTTACGACTTCTTCCACTCGATGTTTGATTCTATTTAGCCCATCCTGGGTTGAGGACTCGTATCTTAATACTAAGACAGGTTGAGTATTAGAATACCGGCATAGGGCCCAGCCATCTTCGAAAGAAATTCTAATTCCATCTGTTAAATTGACTTTGAAATCAGAGCCACCCTTACCAAAGGACTGAATCATTTTTTCTACAATAAGTATTTTTTTTTCTTCGGTCGTGTCGATTCGAATTTCTGGGGTATTAAAAGCCGTTGGCAATCCTTCCAATAGTTGAGGAATGGTTTTACCCGTTTCGGATAAAATTTCAATTAATCTGAGGGCGGCATAAGGGGCATCGTCGTAACCATAGTTTCTATCAGAGAAAAAAATATGACCGCTCATTTCACCTCCAAAAGGAGCTTTTTCTTCTTTAATCTTCTCTTTGACCAGGCTGTGACCTGTTTTCCACATAATGGGAATTCCTCCATTTTTTTCGATGTCTTGATACATTCTATCTGAACACTTTACGTCACCAATAATTTTGGCGTTTTTAGTCTTTTTAAGAATACTTCTAGAGATAATGACCATGAGCTCATCCCCATAAAGCATTTTTCCAGTATGATCAACGACACCAATGCGATCAGCATCTCCATCGAATCCAATACCACACACAGCTCCAGTTTTTAAGACGGCATTTTTTAGATCAACAAGGTTTTTTTCAACCGTAGGATCTGGGTGATGATTTGGAAAGCTTCCATCTGGAGTTTCAAACAAAATAACGGGATCTAACCCAACAGCATTAAAAAGTCCCCTCACAACAGAGCCTCCAGCCCCATTCCCACAATCTAAAACAACCTTGATGGGTTTGAGATTTCCAAATTCATTTTTATATCGTTGATAATATGTAGGCTTGATATCTATTGAACTTTCCTTTGCCGATCCAGAAATAAAGTCCTTTTTCTCCATAATCTCGCGAAGTTTTTGAATTTCAGACCCAAAAATAGTGCTCTTCCCAAAAGAAATTTTAAAACCATTATATTCTGGAGGATTGTGCGACCCAGTTACTTGAATAGCTCCATCTACATTAGGAACTTCGAAGGTTGAAAAATAGCAGACAGGTGTTGAGACAAGACCTAAATGAATAACATTCACTCCAGACTCAATAAAAGCTTTTGACAGGGATTTTATAATACTTGAACAAGAGTTTCTAGCATCGTGCCCCAAGGTGATGGTCAAATTTGATTTATTAAGCCGTCGAGACAAATAACAAGAGAAAGACTTTCCAAGAAGATAAGCAAAATCATCATCAAAATCTTTGTTATACACTCCGCGAATGTCATATTCTCTAAAAATCACTTTGTTATACATAAGATGGGTCTCCTTAATTTAGAAAACGAAATACAGTGAAATATCCGGGTTAAGCAGTGAATTATTGATGTAAAATCGATGAAAAATCAAGCAGGAAAGAGTAAAAATTCTAAATTGTAAGCTTAACGGCCCACAAGAGCGCATCAATCATTGAATTGGGATTGGCGCGATTGGAACCAAAAAGTTCTTTAGCTGTTCCGTGATCTACGCTGGTTCTTATGAAGGGCAATCCAAGCGTTATATGAACTCCAGAATCTTGGCCATGAATCATTTTGAAGGGAATTAAACCCTGATCATGATAAGCAGCAATATAAACCGAAAACAGGGGCCAATTTTTTTTAAGAAAAGCAGCATCAGGAACCAGACTACCGACAAAATTCAATTTTTTTCGTGTAAAAAATTTTTCTAAATGGGTTTCAGTATAACCTCCAATAATTCCTTTTTCTCCAGCGTGGGGATTTACACCGAGTAAAGCAAATGGCTTGTCTTTAATGGGTTGAGGTAAAAATTTTTGAATGTTCTGTAATGAGCGAATAAAATGAGTGTCATTGAATTTATTAAGACTTTTAGAAACTTTTGCAAGCGGAAGGTGGCCGGTTAATAAAACAACGTTAAAAAATTTTCCTAAAAACAACATGTATAAGTTCTTACAACCAGATACTTTTTGCAAAATTTCAGTATGACCAATCTCTGTATACCCAGAAGATTTAATCAAAGTTTTAGATAATGGTGCCGTAACCATGGCTTGAAAAAAATAAATTTTACTTAGTTTGGCTGCTGAGAAAACCCAATCCGCTGGCGAACGTAGGGAAAAAATAAAAACAATTTTTACTTCAGCAGTTAAATCAGCTGGATTGAATTTGAGAAATCCTTTCGTGTCTTCTTTTATAATTACGAATTTAAAATTATTTTTTAACCTTGCAACAATAGATTTCTGTGAAAAAGGTCCAATATATATAAAAAAAATATAATTTTCAAAAATAGATGGGGGTATTTTTTTAAGAGCTTTGTAGGTTATCTCAAGGCCGATCCCATCAAAATCTCCGGTAGTAATAACAATTTTTTTTTTCATACTTATTCGTTAATTTTTATAAATGAGTCTTCTCTTTTTGCTTGTAACCAAATTTTTAGTTGTCTCTTAAAGTTTTTTTCAACAAGCATCGCGGTAAGTGCTGCTCGTTCTTTTTCAAATTTTGGATCTTTAACTGATTTTTTTTCTAATAGTTTAAAAATATGCAGTCCTTGCTTTGTTTTTAATATAGGGGTGAATTCATTTAATTCAATATTTCGAATAGAGTCTTCGATTTCTTTTGAAAAATCACCTGCCTTAAAAGTTCCTAATAACCCCCCTTGGGAGAATTCAGGATCTTCGCTAAACTGTTCCGCCAGAGTTTCAAATTTTTCGCCTTTTTTAAGGCGATTAAAAACCAACAAGGCTTTTTCTTGAGCTGCTTGAATACCATTTTTTTTGGGGTTAAACAAAATATGAGAAATTTTGTACTCTGCAACTGAATTTTTAGCATGAGGGTTTTTCTTCATAAACTCAGAGAAAGCATCTTCTTCAGTAACACGAATTTTTGAAATAATTTCTGCTTCTAAAAGGCTCTGACGTTCCATCCTAGTTTTTTGAAAATTTTGATATTCAGAGACAGACATTCCTTGAGCTTTAACGGCGGATAATAATTCATCAACGGAGATGTTGTTTCGTTTTGCCATTTCTTTAATATCCAGTTGAACTTTTTCCATGGTAACATTGAGACTTAATCTCTTCACTTCAGAGTCAAGAATTTTTTCGTTGATGAGATAGTCCAACTGAGCTTTTCTATTATTAAGAATTGTCGAAGGATCTCCAGATTCAATCAATGAGTCATCAATCATTGTTGAGGACTTAATTTTTCCTTGTAGAGTTTCAAAATCTGTTTCTAAGATAATTTCTGAATTCACAATGGCCACAATCTTTTCCACAATGGCTGCACTTGAAAAAACTGCGAAATAAAACAGGATCATAAAGAAAACGAGTACACTATTTTTTTTCATTAGATTGTCCTTGGGTTTCTATTTTAAGCGAGTTAATTAACTCGAGATCTTTATAAACCTTACTGCTCCGTAGTTGAGTATCCATCCAAGAAACATACTCGGACTTTTCTTTTAGTTCAATTATTCTTCTTTCAAGTTTAGTTTTAATTTCACTAAATGAGGGAATTGAGTCTGGAGTTTTTTTTTCAACTTTAACAATTAAAAAACCAAAAGGTGTTTTAATTGGAGCGCCAACCTGATTTAGAGGCCATTTAAAAACAGGGTCATAAAAATCAATACTCCCTTTTTCCACCCAACCAAGGATTCCACCATTTTGCCCCTCAGGACCGATAGAGTATTTTTTAGAAAGATCAGAGAATTTTTCTTTTTTTAAGAGTTCCCTGATAAATTCAGCCCGAGCTTCATCTTTTAATACAATTTGGTGAATAAAAACACTTTCTTTTTTGCGAAAGGACTCTTTATTTTCTGCATAAAATGTTTGAAGTTCTTCCTCGGAAGAGGGCTTGATCTTTTTATTAATTTCTTGGGAAACTTTTTTTTCTAATAGATTCATTTTAAGGTTTATTTTCCAATCAGCAAAAGAAATGCCCTCCTCTGCTAAAACCCTACGAAAAGAAAGATCATCGGGGTAAAGACTACGAATATTTTTAACTTCTCTTTCAACGTCTTCTTCCAAAACATCAATTTTGTTCTTAATGGCCCAATCAAGCATGAGACTGCGAACAATAAAGACATTGAGGATTTCGTTTTTTGTTCTTTCATTAACACGAGGATCTTTGGCAGCTAAAGAATCTAAATCTTTTAAACGAATAGCCAGTAAATTTGAAAATTCTTTGACCGTGAGAATATTATTATTCACCTTGGCTACGGGCTTATTTGAGACGAAAGACGATTTATGGAAGCAGGACGACAAGAACAAACTAGAAAATAAACTTATTAATACTGAAAAAAAGAATGAAGAGCTAATAAAATCACTCGAGAAGTGAAGGGTTTGATTTAATAGTATAGGACTTTTTTAATTTTTCCATGTACTCGTCAAAATATCTTTTCCTTTTCTCTTCAAAAACAGCAAGTCTCACGGCACGTTTATTCGCGTTTGAATAGTTTCTTTTATCAGTAAGTTTAATAATATGAAATCCAAATTGAGTTTCAATAATCCCTTTGATTTCACCTATTTTAGAGTTAAGGGCCGCCTCATATAACTGAGGAACAATGGTTATTCGTGATTGCCAACCAGCGTCTCCCCCAACTTGTTTTGAGAGAGGATCATCCGAATAGAGCTTAACAAGTTCAGGAAAGGGTCTCTTTGATTTTTTAACCTCTTCAAAAATAGTTTTTGCTCTGTCCAAAGCCTCAGCCCTTTGTTCGTTATTAGGATTTGGTTTTAATTCAAAAAGGATGTGACTGAATCGCAATTCAGGATTTGATTTGTAGTAGGTCTCCATTTCTTTTTCAGAAATGGGCATATCTTGAATTTTTTGTCCTAATTCTTTTTCGAGTAGGCCTTTATACAATTCTCGCTTCATGGCCTCTTGAACAATGGGATCATTTTCTAATTTTCTTTTTTCAGCCTCTTGGACACCAACTTCAAAACGAATCAATTCTTCCAAAAACTGTTTTCTTGTTGGTGGTAGATTTACAGAAAATTTAGTTGCCCGTTGATATTTTTCAGTAAATTCTTTAAAGGTAATTTTTTTTGAACCAATAGTAGCAACGGTTTCATCAGGACCAGCGGCTGCCAAAGAAGGAATATTGTCGAAATGAAATAGGACCAAAGTTGTAAGCAAAAATAGACGATTCATTTAAAAATCCTTTTTTAAATTAAAATTCAAATCATTACCATAAAACACGAATAACCTAACTCCAAAAATCCTAGCATTGAAGTTATCTTTGAGCAAACAATTCCTGGGCCATTTTTTGCGCTTGAAAGAGAGCCTTCTCTGCGGATTCTGCTAACTCTTGACTTCGCGGGTCCATATCTTTGGAAATTGGCCCAATTGGTCCAGACCAAACAATTTCAATTTTAGCAAATGGCTTTGGCAAATAGGTTTTATTCCACGATTTTGGAAAATGAAAAGCATTATTACAGTAAATACCAGAAACAAATATAGGAGCTTTCATCAACCTAGAGGTCTCAAAAATTCCAGGCTTAACCTTGTGGAGAGGGCCCTTTGGTCCATCAACAGCAAAACTGCAATTTCGATGTTGCTCCTTCATTAAACGAATAAGTCCCTTGAGAGCCTGAACCGCTCCGCGAGTCGAAGATCCTCTAGAGGTTTTTCCACCAACAAGGTGGACGAGGGTGTTCATTATTTCTCCATCCTTGCTTTGAGAAGAAATAGTGGCAATGCGATAGTAGCCGATCAAGGAGAGAAGAACAATTTCATCACCATGAAAATGTCCTAAAATAAAAGGTTCTTTATTGTGAAGGGAATATTTTAATGCTTCTGGCTCGTGAATGCGAATTTTCCAGGTAACCCAGAAAGCACGGTAGATAATCCAAATTATTACGGGAAGGATATATTTTCTTAAAAGCATGAGAATTATTTATTTAAGACTTTTTTAAATTCTTCAATAAGCTTGGGAACGATTTCTGCGAAGTCTCCAACAATGCCGTAGGTTGCTTTTTGAAAAATCGGGGCATTGCCATCATTATTTATAGCCACAATGACTTTACTTCCTGTCATTCCTGCCAAGTGCTGAATAGCTCCAGAAATTCCAACAGCAATGTAGAGAGTGGGCGCCACTGTTTTTCCCGTTTGCCCTACTTGCATAGAATGAGGCACCCATCCGGCATCCACCACAGCCCTTGAGGCGCCTACAGTAGCACCCAAAACTTGGGCTAAATCTTCTAGAAGTTTAAATCCACCCGCTTCTTTTAAACCTCTCCCGCCTGAGACAATAATATTTGCTTCAGTTAGATCCAATTTTTCAGAAGTTCCCTTGACGATTTCTTTTAAGAGAACACCCAGGTTAGGCTTAGCAAAGGAGAGCTCTTGAATTGGTGCTGTTTTCGTTGTGTCCGCAGGGTTCACATTCAGCTGGTTGGCCCTCATAAGTACGATTTTAAGAGTTGAATTCTGGAATTGATGGGTTGAAAAACATTTTCCAGAATAAAGAGGTTTTTTGGCTGAAATGATGTCGTTAGACAATGTCAACTCTGTGGCATCGGAAACAATTCCTGTGTTTAGCCGAGCCGCCAACTTGGGAAATAAATCTTTACCGGTCGCAGAAGCGTTGGCTAATAAAATTGAAGCTTGCGAAGTTTTATAAGCTCCTTCAATAGCGCAAGCGTAGAGTTCGGGATTATAACCATCCAAGCTTGGATCAGAGAAGGTGTACACAAGACTGGCGCCATGCTGAGCCGCTTGTTGAGCTACCGTTTTGGCATGCGCGCCTAAAACAATACCAATAACTTCAGTTTGCTGCCTGCTAGCAAACTGAAGTAGCTCTTGAGAGCTGCGTTTTAATAATTGATTTTGATGTTCACAAAAAACAAGAATTTTATTCATAATTTTCTCCTACAATACCTTGGCATCGTCTCTTAAAAGTTTAACTAGTTCTGTGACCTGGGCATCCGCATTTCCTGAAATCATTTTTACTGGACTTTTGTCTGCGGGAAAAGAAAAAGTCGTTTGTTTAACCTTGATATCTGTTGGGCCCATATCCAATTGCGAAAAAGCATATTCTTTTAAGACCTTTTTCTTTGCTTTCATAATTCCAGGTAAGCTGGCATATCTTGGTGTATTTAATCCTTTATTTGCAGTGACAAGACAGGGAAGGGAAATTTCAAAAACTTCCTTAGCTCCCCCATCTACATCTCTTTCTACCTTAAGTGATGTACCGAGATATTCTATTTTGCTGACCACGCTGACATGGGGAATTTTTAAAAACTCTGCTAGCATGGGCCCAACAGAATTCCCATTATCATCAATGGCAAGTTTTCCGGTGTAAATTAAATCAGGAGCACCTTCAGCTTGAATAACCTTAGCCAAACATTTAGCCGTGGCATAACCGTCAACATCTGTTGGAGCATCAATTAAAATACCTTCATCAGCACCCATAGCCAAAGCTGTTCTTAATACCTCGGAGACACGTTGTTTGGGGCCCAAAGTTAAAACAAAAACTTGGGTTGAGGGATTTTTTTCCTTAAATTTAACGGCCTCTTCAACAGCGTATTCATCATAAGGATTTAAAATCCACTTAATGCCTTGAGGGTCAACAGAGGAATTATCGGGTAAAAATTTAACCTTGGTTTCCGTGTCTGGCACTTGCTTTACACAAACAAAAATTTTCATAGACCACCTACTTTACAAATATAATTTTTTAGAGCTTGGTTATGTTACCGCTTAACGTTCACATTCTAACCACACCCTAACATAGACATCAAACTTCTAAAAAAAACAAAAAAATAGAAAAATTAACGTTCTGCAAAACCAAGCGATTTGCATCATATTATTTTAGACAATTTTTAATTATGGAAGTAATAATTAAGTTTGCAAAAAAGGAAAAAATAAGATGAAGAAGTTTTTTTGTTCCACAGTGGGGAAGAAATACCTAATGGGCTTGTCTGGTTTTGTATGGGCAGCATTTATTTTTGTTCATATGGCTGGCAATATGCTTATTTTAATTAGCTCAGATTTATACAATGCCTATGGAAACGCCATTGTTACCAATAAGCCCCTTTTATTTTTAACAGAGGCTGTTTTGATCGGCGCGCTACTCACCCATGTTTTGTGTGCTGTTTCCTTAACAAAAGGCAATCGTGCAGCTCGAAATTCAAGATATGCAATCTCTCCCAACGGAGAAAAAGCTCCCTCTTTTGCTTCTCAATGGATGGCGGTCCACGGTTCGATCATTTTGGTTTTTATTATCTCTCATTTGATCACTTTTAAATATGGAGCCTATTATGAAACCACAGTTCATGGGGTCGTGATGCGTGATTTAGCTCGTTTAATCTATGATGTTCTTCACCAACCAGCGGCATTTAGTTGGTATCTTGTTTCTTTAGTTCTTCTTGGTTTTCATTTGACCCACGGAGTGAGATCTATTTTTCAATCCTTCGGTTTGTTACATCCAGCTTATCAACCCCTCATTCAAAAAGCAGGAATCGTTTATGCGATTGTTGTGGCTGGGGGCTTTATTTCACAAGCGGTTTTTGTATTTTTCACGGCCACCATGACGGCGTCTTAACGTAACTAAAATTTTATCGGAGATAAAACAATGGCAATAAATTTAGATAGCAAAGTTCCTTCAGGCCCTATCGAGTCAAAATGGACCAACCATAAATTCAATATGAAGTTAGTAAATCCAGCCAACAAAAGAAAACACTCGGTCATTGTTGTTGGAACAGGTCTAGCTGGGGCTTCTGCAGCTGCTGCTCTTGGAGAATTGGGTTACAAAGTCAAAGCTTTTTGCGTTCACGAGTCCCCAAGAAGAGCTCACTCCGTAGCGGCGCAGGGCGGAATCAATGCGGCTAAAAATTATCAAAATGATGGAGATTCGGTTCACAGATTGTTTTATGACACTATTAAGGGCGGAGATTTTAGAGCACGTGAAGCCAATGTTCATCGCTTGGCTGAGGTTTCTGCGGCAATCATCGATACCTGTGTTGCTCAAGGCGTGCCCTTTGCTCGTGAGTATGGCGGCTTGCTTGCCAATCGATCTTTCGGAGGGGCTCAGGTTTCAAGAACTTTCTATGCTCGAGGGCAAACAGGACAGCAGCTTTTAATAGGTGCTTATTCAGCAATGATGAGACAAGTCGATCTAGGTCAGGTGGAGCTTAACACCCGAAGAGAAATGCTAGATGTTGTTGTGATTGATGGTAAAGCTCGTGGCGTGACCATGAGAAATTTGCTCACAGGTCAGATTGAATCTTACGAAGCCGATGCCGTCATTGTTGCCACTGGCGGTTATGCAAATGTTTTTTATCTATCAACAAACGCTATGGCCTGTGCGGTAACTGCAGCGTGGAAAGCTCACAAACGCGGGGCTTTGTTTGCTAATCCTTGCTACACACAAATTCATCCAACATGCATTCCTGTTCATGGTGAGAATCAGTCAAAATTGACCTTGATGTCAGAATCATTAAGAAATGATGGACGAGTTTGGGTACCAAAAAATAAAAATGAAAAACGACAAGCTTATGATGTTCCAGAAACAGATAGAGACTACTTTTTAGAAAGGATCTATCCAAGCTTTGGAAATCTAGCACCTAGAGATGTAGCCTCCCGGCAGGCGAAATTTAGATGTGACGAAGGTTTTGGAGTGGGTGAAGGTCAGGCCGTTTATTTAGATTTTAAAGATGCAATTCAAAGATATGGTGAAGATAAAATTTCTGAAAAATACGGAAATCTTTTTCAAATGTATGATAAAATAACTGGTGAAAACCCCTACAAAACGCCGATGAAAATTTATCCAGCTCCCCATTACACTATGGGAGGTCTTTGGGTTGATTACAATTTAATGAGTACAGTTCCAGGATTATTTGTTGCTGGAGAGGCTAATTTTTCTGATCATGGAGCCAACCGATTGGGAGCTTCTGCTTTGATGCAAGGTTTGGCTGATGGATATTTCGTTCTTCCCTATTCTGTAGGTGACTATATTGCTAGCACCAAACTTGAAAAAATAAATACGGATCATCAAGCATTTAAAGATACTAAAAATGAAGTGGAAACTGAAGTAAGTCGATTAATGAATATCAAAGGCGCACGAACTGTAGAAAGCTTCCATAAAGAGCTTGGTCGTGTGATGTGGGATAAATGTGGTATGTCTAGAGAAAAACAAGGCCTTCAAGAAGCCATTGTAAAAATTGGTAAAATCAAAGAAGAATTTTGGACCAACGTAAGAATTCCAGGCGATGCGAATTATTTAAATCCTGAGCTTGAAAAAGCAGGGAGAGTTGCAGACTTTATCGAGTTGGGTGAATTGATGTGCAAAGATGCTCTGGAGCGAGAAGAATCCTGTGGGGGGCACTTCCGCGAAGAACATCAAGAAAATGGAGAAGCCAAAAGAAATGATGAAAAATTCTGTCATGTTGCCGCCTGGGAATGGAATGGGGACAAAAAACCACAAACCAGACATACAGAAGAGCTTAAGTTTGAAAATGTAAAACTATCAACTAGAAGTTACAAATAGGAAGTGAGTATGGCAGGTAAAACGATTAATTTAGTTTTAAAAGTATGGCGACAAAAAGGATCTAAAGAAGAAGGTCAGTTTAAAGAATATGAAGCAAAAAATATTTCAACAGACGCCTCTTTTTTAGAAATGTTAGACGCTGTAAATGAAGAGCTGATTTCAAAAGGTGATGATCCCATTGCTTTTGACCACGACTGTCGTGAGGGAATTTGTGGTACTTGTGGATTTATGATTAACGGAAATGCTCATGGTCCACAAAAATCAACAACAGTCTGTCAACTACATATGCGTCACTTTGTTGATGGAGAAGCTGTGACCCTTGAGCCTTGGCGAGCCACCGCGTTTCCAATTATTAAAGACCTCATGGTCGATCGCTCTGCCTTTGATAGAATTATCAAATCTGGTGGGTATATTTCTGTAAATACAGGGAATGCTCCAGATGGAAATGTGTTACCTATTCCCAAACAAGATGTAGACGAAGCTTTTAACTCAGCTGCGTGCATTGGTTGTGGTGCCTGTGTGGCCTCTTGTAAAAATGCCTCAGCCGCCTTATTTACGTCAGCCAAGATCACTCACCTGGCTTTATTGCCCCAAGGAAAAGTGGAAAAGGATCAGCGAGCACTTCGAATGATTTCGCAGATGGATGAAGAGGGTTTTGGAGCCTGCACGAGCACGGGAACTTGCTCTGCTTCCTGCCCAAAAGATATTAGCCTTATTAATATTGCCAGTATGAATATGGATTATTTAAAAGCAAGTATTACCAAAAAACCAGAAATTGAATCTGGCGGCGGTGCTTAAGATCGTTTTTTGAAAAATATCGATTCATAGACCTTGGTCCTTTTTATTTCTATAGACAAAAGTATAAATCAGTACTTTCTAAAGTATTGATTTATCTACACGCATCCGCTCTTATCTTATTCCTAAGTCTAATTTTTTATTCTGCTTAAGAAACAATCATTACAAGTAACCCGCTGACCTATACCGTAAATAAATAGATTTATAAATAAAATGAAAAAAATCTCTAAAAAAAAATCTCAAGGAGGGGAAATGAGACTTTTAGTAGGATTTGTATTATTATCATTTGGGGCGTTAGCGGGCAAACCAGAGTCTGTTCCTGGAGAGTTTATTGTTACTTTTAAAAATAACAAAAATGCGGTCAAATTACTTGCAGAGAATTTCGGGAAAAAAATAAATAGCGAAGTAAATATGATTTCGCCTACTTTAAGGATCGCACATATTAGATCAAACGCTGTCATCACATCTGAAGCTTTTGTTTCAAGTATTAAAAATGATCCCAATGTTGACATTGTTGAACCCAACTATATCTATCACGCCAATTATTCCTTTGGGAACAAAGCTAATGATCCCTTATTTGGAAAGCTTTGGGGTTTAAACAACACAGGTCAGCCTGATCCGAGCGGTCAAGCTGGTGAGCCTGGAATAGATATTAATGCTTTAAAGGCTTGGCAAGTCCAAACAGGTTCAAAAGATGTTGTTGTGGCGGTCATTGATACAGGAGTTAATTATAAAAGTCTTGATTTGAAAGAAAATATCTGGACTAACGAAGCAGAAAGAAAAGGAAAAAAAGGGATTGATGATGATAAAAATGGTTTTATTGATGATGTCTATGGTTGGAATTTTGTAAAAAACAATAATAACCCCATCGACGATCAAGGCCACGGGTCTCATTGTTCAGGAACTATTGGGGCCAAAGGAAACGATGGTAAAGGTATCGTAGGAGTCAATTGGAACACACGAATCATGTCACTCAAATTCCTAGATAGCGGTGGTTCTGGAACTCTTGAAAATGCTCTTAAAGCCATTGATTATGCAACTAAAAACGGAGCTCGAGTGATGAGTAACTCTTGGGGCGGTGGAGGATTTTCTGAAACCTTGAAGCAAGCAATTGAAAGAGCTCATAAAGCAAACGTCATTTTTATCGCTGCTGCTGGAAATGAATCAAATAACAATGATGATAACCCGTCCTATCCCGCAAGTTATGATGTTCCTAACGTTATTTCTGTAGCGGCCATTGATAACAAAGGCGTTATGGCGAGTTTTTCAAATTATGGAAAAAACACAGTTCATATCGCAGCTCCCGGTGTAAATATTTTTTCAACTACCAACAAAGGATATGACTCATGGTCTGGAACATCCATGGCAACTCCCCATGTCTCTGGGGTTGCGGCTTTGGTATTGGCCCAATATCCAGAGATGACAAATCTTCAATTGAAAGAACTAATATTAAAAACAGCACGACCTTTAAAAACGTTACGAGGAAAAACAAAAACAGCTGGACTTGTTGATGCCTATGCCGCTCTCATGCAAATAGTTCCAGCTCCTGATATGGAAGATCCAGCCAACTGGCAAACGGTCTCCTATCAATTGTCTTCAGAGCATCCGTACAAAACAGAAAGCAAATCCACTTGGGAAGTCACTGTTCCAGATGCTAAAGAAATTTCCTTATACTTTCAAAAATTTGAAACAGAGTATAATTATGACACTTTAAAGTTATATGATATTGATGGAAATTTGTTACAAACAATTTCAGGAAACCAAACAGATTCATTTAGTCCGGCGATCAAAGGAAATTATGTAAAAGTAGTCTTAGAATCAGATAAATCACAAGAAAAATACGGTTTTGATATCAGTAAAGTGGCGTATAGGTAAGCAAGATTATACTGGCATCAAAAAAATTATGAAATAAAAACAAATCATTGCAAAGGCAACTGAGGCATAGGTCTGTGCAGGCAATCCTATGTCATATAGTTAACCAGATGGTTCCAATTAATGTTCTGCATGGATTCTCTATTATGCTATAAGCATGTAAGATATCGAATTCTTTCATTTAAATCAAATTATTTTCTTTTTTGAGTCAAGATTTTTTGGCATCAAACTTGTATTTATTATGAGGATGAGTAAAGTTTTCCAAGTATTATTAATGATGTTGTTTTTTACTTTTAATGTTTTCTCTGAAGATTTGTGTAAAAGAAATTATAAAAAGTCATCCGAAAAAATTGATCAATATAAGGACGCTAACAGTAAAACGTCTTTTGCCTCTAGATATAATTTATCAGAAATGGACCCTTTTTATGGATTAGATTCAAATTGGGTTGAATTTTTGAAATATGAAAGAGAAAAAAATGTTTATCTTTTAAATGCAAAAAATATAGAAAAAGACGAACTTTCAACATTTGTACTTTTGAAGTTTAAAGTGCCTCGTGATCAAAATGAAAATGATGTCTTTACGTCTATACAACTAAATAGAAATGAAAAATTAGTATTATTTGATTCTGAAACCGAAACAGAGACAATTTCCTATTTCGTTAAAGCCACATCCAAAAAAGAAGTAGCTTATTTAATAGAAAAATTTGGTATGCCAACAAAAGAGTTACTTGCTGTTAAATTATCTGGTAGGTCGTCGATATTAATTTGGGATCCTCAAGGTAGTTTCACTCCAATTGTTTTAAAGATGGATAGTTATTCGAATCGACATATGAAACAAGGAGTTATTGGAACTGACATACTTGATGAGTTAAATTCATCAGAGTTTAGAATACTGAAAGAGAAGTCGGTTGTAACTATTAGGGTTGGAAATTTTTATAATCGTTATTTACTTCGTGATGTTTCTGAAATAACAGCTTCATTTTCTTCTGCAAGAAAAATATACCCACTTCATGGTTTTATTGGATCAGATTTAATTGAACAAATGGCAAGTTTAATGAAAATAAATAAAGAGGAGTGGGTTAAAAGAGAATACTTACCAGCACTGGCTAAGAAAATTGCAAATCAGAACTTTAAATTAGGAGTTTACCTTCAAAATCACACCCAAAACACATTAATTGAACTTGATCCGTTAACAGGAAAAATAACGGATTTTGTTTTCAAAGATATACAAGACATGATGGTCGATAATTATGTTTTTGATCAAAACGCAAATTTAAATTTAACGAAGTCGATAGACATGGTGTTAAATAAATATTTTCAGGATAATTCATATTTAGCTAGAAAAAGGGGGAAAGAAATTGGAATACATTTCGCGCTATATGATTTTCAGTCAATTATATCTTTAACCCAAGACCCGGTTCTTTCAAGAAAATATGTTGGAATATATCTTAAAAATTATATTGAAGAGGTTGATAAATTAACGAATAGAAAATTAAATCTAAGTGATGAAAGTCAAAGTTTATTGGAAAACTTAGAATATGGATTAGAGGCAAACACCATTGAGTCTTCGAAACTAAGTCATCTTCAATCTGTGGCAGCTCGAATTTTGAATAATGTGTACGAACAATATATTCGTTCTGAGTTTTATGGTCTTAATATGGAAAATTTTAAATATGATCAAGGAAAGTTATATAGTCTGTTCTATCTTTTTCATTTACAGGGTAAGATTATTCAAACTTCTCCTGAGGCCAGCATAACCGCAAAATATGGTGTTTATGGGAATAGATTGATATTATTTGACCCTAAAAAACAAAAAGTCATTGCTGTTTCGATAAGGCTTTCAGATAAACAAATTTCTGAGATCAAAGAAGAGGTAATGGGAAGCCCTAAAAGATTAGATGTTGCCAAAGTTGCGTTGAAAAAAATGGAAAATGTAGCAAAAACAACAAAAATTGAATTAGAAGTCGAGGCAGGGATTCTGAAAAGGGAAATGAATGAATTATTAAAAGAGATAATTAAAGTATTTAAATTTTTCAAATTTTAATGGTTTAATACACACTTATCCGCAGGTTATTCTTTGGTCTTATTAATAAAATTTTCAATCTTAAGGTTAATATAATCTGGAAAATCTAATTGAGTGCAGTGACTGCCATAAGGGACTCGAACGAGTTCGGAGCCTTTGATTTTCGTGGCCATTTCTGTTTGGAAGGTTTTAGGGGTTACATTGTCTTCATCGCCGGAAATGATAAGAGTTGGGACGTCGATCTTTTTTAAAATCATGTCCCCATCAAAATTCATCATGTCTTCAAAAAATGAGAGGAAGACGTGGATGTCCAGGTGAGCCACTCCTTTTGCATAGACTTCAATATCTTTAAAATGTGTTAATTTTAAATTAAACCCGCCGAGCATGGCGGCGGCCCTCATGGAGATAGGATTATAAACAGCCCACTTCCATAGTTGAGTAAAAAATATGGGTGATTCTTGAAATTGTTTTCGAAAGAAATGAAAAAAAGGCTCGATGACGTCGAGACCAAACATTCCTTTTATAGGGTTTCTAGAAAAACCATTTATGAGGCTAATGGAGAGAAACTTTTCTGGAAACTGATTGAAGGCTGAAAAAATAATGGGAGCCCCAAAGCTGTGGCCAACAAAATGAGCCGCATTGATTCCTAAGCTTTCTAAAAGGGAGTTAATGTCTTTTGCGGCAGAGGATATATTGATGTTTTGTGGATTCGTAATGGGATTGCTCTGATGGTGACCACGAATATCAAAAGTGATCACACAAAAATTTTTGGAAAAATATTTAATTTGATGATGCCAATGGTTCATTAAACATGCGATCCCATAGACAAACACAATAGCCTCGCCTTTTCCTCTTGTTTCATAGTAGATGGTACTTCCATCAAATGATTTGATCTTGCCTGATGATTTCTCAAAAATTTCAACCAAGTTTGTTTCCTTGTTTCTGTGTTTTCAGGGGTAAAAGCGGTATTCCTTCCCGAACTTGCGTTAAGCAGTTAGGAAAAGAACATTTATTACTGTATCCCCGATTTTGATTTTATCACCACTAATCAATATTGAGGATTCAAAAACATCGTCGTTTAGAAAAACCTTGTCTAAAGAGCAGTTTAAAATTTTCGCTCCTTCGGTCGTTGGAATTAGCTTAAAAGCTTGCTCAGGACAGGCTTCATCATGAATGGCTAGATCTAAAGAATAGAGACCAGCGCTTCGAGGCCCATAACCAACAAGATAAGTTTCCTCAAACTGTAAACCTTGCATAAAATGGAGTTCAATTTTGGGAACAAATGGGATTAATTGCTCAGATTTATGAAAAATAGGTTTGTGGGAATTCAGATAATTAGAAAAACGCTCCTCCCAAATTTTAGTAGGTAGCAGACGCTCAAGCTCCTTGTCTGTGACCTCAAATACTTTAAATGGAGTGTCTCCAACAATAAACTCTGTGTCATTTTGGAGCGTAATTCTGGAGACAACAATTCCATTTAAAATGAGTCCATTTCGTGAGTTTTGATCCACGATAATGGGTGGTTGATTCGGAACCATTTCAATTTTAGCATGAAGGGAAGAGACATTTGGATCTTTAATCGCAATATCCGCTTTTCTTCTTCCAAGGGTCGCGCCATTAACTACCCGAAAGCGCTCACCTTTTTGAATTCCTTCTGTAATTTCGATAAGAAAGGCCATTTGAATATTTGATCACCGAAGGTCTCATCACGCAATTAACTTTATCTTGAGGTTAGACCAAAGACATGGTATTTGAAACAATCCTTGCTCATGTTATGCGCAAAAAATTGGTAATAATGAATTAAATTACCAGCCATGAATGTGAGCTTTAACCGGAAGGAAGCAAATGAAATTAGACCTTAAGAGGCCAAAATTAATCAACAATTATGAAGTTGTTGTACTTTTTCACCCTGATACTTCTCTTGAAGAGCAAAAAGAAGTTTTTAGAAAAAATAAAGAAACTCTAAAAAATTATACGGGTGAGTTTTACTCTATGGAAACATGGGGAAAAAGAAATTTAGCATACCCAATTAATAAATTAAAAAAAGCTTATTTTGTTCATGCTTTATTTCAATCGGAGCCAAGCGCTGTGGCCGAGCTTGAAAGAACCATGCGTATTAATGATAAGGTTTTAAGATTTATGCACACGAGATTAGATTCTAGAAAAAATTTGGCTAAACATCTTGAAGCCTTTAAGAGTCAATTAAAGATCTCTGCAGAAAAGGAAAGAGAAAAAGAAGCCAAGATTCAAGCTAGAAAAGCGGCAAGAGCGGCAGCAGCTTCATCAGGAGATTAATGTCCAGAAACAGTAGAACACCAAAGAAACTGAGTCTCCTGTTGCTGTTTTCACTGTTATCTTCTTTGGTGACAATGTTTTTTGGGGGTCCATTTTTAAGAGTTTTGAGAAAAAGTTATGGCCCTTTAATATATTGGTTTTTTTTTAGTTTGATTTTAGTTTTAACCCTAATAGCAAAAACATATTTGTTATTATTTATATTAGGTTCTTTGTGGTTAGCGGTTGGAATGAGTGTTGAATTAGAAAAATTAAAAATATCTTTTTCTTGGAACATTTTACTTAGTTCTTTACTTGGTTCCGTCATTTCTATTTTAGGATACGGATATGTTTTGAATGAACAGGGAGTTAATAATTTAGAAAGATTTAAGGATTATTTTAAAGAGACTATCGATAAAATGATTAATTCTAAATCTGGCGCTGAAATAGATATGGAAGCTTTGATTTTTCAGATTCCTTCCGTGGTGATTTTATTATTTTTGGTGAGTTTGGTTGTTAGTTTTTTGTTTGAAAGAAGAGTTTATTTTTGGATGAAACTTCCAAAACAAGTTTCAAGTTATAAATTAAACTTCTTAGAATATAAAACCAAAGAAGCTACGATTTGGACGGCTTTGGTAGCGCTTTTAATAAGTGTTATAGATTTAAAGAATTTTAATTTTGAAATGGGCACTCGAGGTTTTGAATATTTTAAAATAATTCAATCCCTGAGTTCAAATTTAATTAATATTTTTGTTGTTGTTTTTTTCTTTCAAGGTTTTGCGGTTTTGGAAGTTTTTTTAAAAAAGATAAGAGCAAGTATTTTTTTTAGGGCGTTTACGTATTTTATTTTTATTGGGCAACTATTTTTAGTTCTTTCATTTATAGGTTTTATCGATTTTTGGATCGATTTTAGATTTAGATTGGAAAAAACAGGTTGGCTGAAAAATGAGAGTATATAATTTATTAGAAGAGAGGATGATATGAAAGTCATTTTACAGAAAGACATTAAAGATCTTGGAAAAGCCGGAGATCTTTTGAGTGTATCAACAGGGTATTTTAGGAATTTTTTGTTTCCCAGAAGCTTAGCTTTAGAGGCGACTGAGTCTAAAGTGAAAGAGTGGGACCATTTAAAGAAGGTTTCTGAAGCCAAAAAGAAGAAAGCGTTAGAAGAAAAGAAAACCATGATTGCGAAATTAAGTGGCTTATCTTTAACTTTTAAAGCCACAGCTGGAGAAACGGACAAGCTATTTGGGGCTATTACTCACTTGGAAATTTCAAAAGAATTAGAAAAACATGGATTTTCAGTAGATAAAAGAGACATCGTTCTTGACGAACAAATAAAAATACTTGGAAAACACAAGGCTCATGTTAAATTTGCCGAAGGTTTAGTTGCTGAGCTTTCTATTAATGTCGAGAGGGCATAATTCAAAAAATAATGAATTTATAAACTATTGTAAGTTCTAACAAAAAAGGCTAAAAACTAGCCTTTTTTGTTAATTTCTAATATCAAATCTTGTAAATAATTCGAGAGGATTTCTCTTAGGTCATCGAGTGATAATTCTTTAGGATCTAAATGATAGTTTTCAAGAATTTCTGAAAAATGATAATCAAAGTTTTTGCTTTCAATTCCAGAATGAAGACTCAGTTCTGAAATTAATTCTTGTCCTTTTAGATCCATTCAAGCCTCCATGCTATCATAAATATAGACTTTATAATTGGACCAAAGGGTTAGAAACTAAACAACAATAGAAAATAATTTATTCCTTAGTCTGGAGAATGGTCTAGGCCTGAGGGGCAAAGTTTTTAGGTCTATTGCTAAATTGATTTGGGGGCAACTGTGGTGGCGGAAGAGGATTAATGACCTCGGGATCTGCATCTCTAAATCGGTTAAACTTAGCATCGAAACGAAGCTTTACGGTGCCAGTGGGGCCGTTTCTTTGTTTACCAATAATGACTTCTGCATGTCCTTGTTTTTCTGGATCTTCTTTATCGTAATAATCATCTCTATATAACATCATGATGACATCGGCGTCTTGTTCAATAGAGCCTGACTCCCGCAAATCAGATAACATAGGTCTTCGATCGGAGCGGCCTTCAACACCTCGATTTAGCTGGGCTAGTGCCAATACGGGAATGGAGAGTTCTTTGGAAATAACTTTCAATGCTTTTGAAATTTCCGAAACAGCACGCTCTCTACTTTCCACTTTTTGTTTTAAGTCCATCAATTGAAGGTAATCGATCATGATACAATCAATACCGTGCTGTGCCTTTAAACGACGACAACGAGCACGAATTTCATAGGGAGAAATTCCCGAAGTATCATCAATAAAAAGTTTGGCCTCGCTCAGTTGGGAGGCCGCAGATATTAACTTAGGCCAGCTGGTGTCTTGGATACGTCCCGTTCGAACTTCAGACATCGAAACTTTAGATTCAGCAGCGAGGAGTCTCATCATCACGGCTTCTTTGCCCATCTCCAATGAAAAGTAGGCTACCGTTCTTTTTTGCCTTAAGGCCATGTGCGAGGCCAAGTTTAAACTGAAAGCTGTTTTTCCCATGGAGGGACGGGCCGCGATGATGGTGAGTTCGCCAGAGTGAAATCCAGCGGTCATTTTATCCAGATCTGCAAAACCACTTGAAATACCTGTAACATCTTCTTTGCGTTGATAAAGTGATTCAATTTTTTTAATACTCTCTTTAACAATATCCATGGAGTTGACTAAACCCTGGGTGGTTTTTTGTTCTCCAATTTTAAAAATATCAGACTCGGCTTTATCTAAAATAAAGTCTACGTCTTGTTTATCACTATTATAGGCGCTTTCAATAATTTGCGAACTGGTATGAATAAGTCTTCGTAAAGTTGATTTTTCCTTAATTATTTGAGCATAGGTAGCAATATGAGCCGCAGAAATAGTTTTTTCTAAAAGATTAGCAAGATAAACATAACCACCAATGGCATCGAATTCATTTCGAGACTGAAGGGCATCCGTAACAGTAACTAAATCGATAGGTCTTGCTTTGGCGTGCAAATCCACAATGGCTTGATAAATTTTTTGATTAGCTGGAGAATAAAAGTCATCAACAGAGATGACATCGCTCACTTGATCATAAGCTTCACGCTCAAGCATCAAGCCACCGATTATAGATTGTTCTGCCTCTAAATTTTGAGGCGGTAACCGTGTGCTCAATTCCCCTCCCGAGCCATAAATAAAAAAGTAACTTTAAAAAAGAAAAGCTACTGAGGAGTTGTTGTTGGGATTGCAGTTAAAAGAGAGTTTCTTTTAACTTTGATTTTATAATTATCAATTTTTTTCTTAAGAGTATTTCTATTAATACCAAGCATTTGTGCAGTCTTCACTTGATTTCCATTATAAGCCTTCAAAGCTAGCTCAAGGAGTGGTTTTTCAACCTGTTCAAGGACCACGTTATATAGACCATTTAGTTCAACTTGAGCTTCTTTTTGTTGTTGGAACAAAACTTCGAGTTTGCTTTTTACTAATTTTTCTAAACTAACAGATTGAAGGTTTGCAACGAAGAGATTGTCTGAACTATTCAAATTGGGCGTCATGGAGCTCCTAAAAAATCGAATTGTTAATTGTTAATGTTTTTTGTAGGTGATATACATACAGGAGGAAATCATGGAGGTCAAACTCCTCTTTTGTTTGGATCCCAAATAATTTTATGTAATTGGAGTTGAAGTCTTGCGGAAGAATTTTCATTTAAAATTTTCTCTGCCAACCATCGTTCTGAAACATTTCCATAAGAAGGACTGTATAACACAGTGTATTTTTCAAACAAATCATGTTGACGGCAAAAATTTTCTGACCAGTTAAAATCATTTTCAGAACAAATAACAAATTTTAATTCAGTCAAGGTATTTGCAAAATTTAAATTTTCTAACAAAAAACTATTTTTAGCACCACTGTCTGGGGTTTTAACATCTAAAATAATTTTAACCCTAGGATCAACTTGGTCAATAACTTTTGATCCACTTGTTTCTAAAGACACCTTATAATTTAAGTCACATAATAAACTCATCAAAATAAGGACTGATTTTTGTAATAAAGGTTCTCCGCCAGTGATGCAGACATAGTTAGTAGAATACTTTTTTATTTCTGATAGAATTTCTGAACTATCTTTAAAACGACCCTCATAATAAGAATACTGAGTGTCGCAATAGGTGCATCGAAGATGGCAGCCCGTGGTTCTAACAAAAACAGTGGGAAGGCCTGAATAAGTTGTCTCGCCTTGAATGCTATAAAAAATTTCATTTATTTTTATCATTAATTTACTTCGTTACGGTCTATAGGTCTGGACTTAAATCATCCAAAAGTCAAGCTAGCCCAATGGGAGCTACCCTTAGTGAGGAAAAAAAAGTAAATTTTATAGATGACTGCATTTTTTAAAAAATTTAGGCAAGACGTAAAGACGATATTATATTTTGGTTTGGGTGTGTTTTTTGCCTTAGCCATCTATAGTTATAACCCCAAAGATCCCTCACTTAATTCCATTGGTAACAAACTAATACCAGAAAATTATTGTGGATGGATAGGCTCCTTTTTATCAGATTTTGTTTACCAGGCCTTTGGGGTTTCTTCCTGGCTTATCGTGGCGGCTTTTCTCAAATTAAGTTGGAATAGTTTTCGTGGCGGCGAGACCCACAATAGGAACACCAATTTAATTTGGTTAAGTTTTTTAGTAATAAATTTTTCGGCCCTAATCTCTTTTTATTATCCAGATACAAAAATATTTAGCGGAAAAATTTATTTATCTGGAATTGTGGGGCTTTCGATTGCACACGCTTTAGTAAAAGTTTTAAATTTTGCAGGAGTGCAAATATTTTTATGGTGTAGCGCTGTTATTTTATTTATTTTTTATTCAGAAAAAAGCTTGAATCAAATTGCCTATTCACTAAGAAAAACAGCAGAAGGTTTAAAGGATTTTTTTTCAAAACAATCTGAGAAATTAAAAACTAAAAAAGAAATGGAAATAGAAAAAAAAGCAGAAACGGATTTAAACTTTAGACAAAGTTTTAAATCTGACAAATTTGACAAGCCTGACAAATCTGACAAACAAGATGAAAAGCCCATAGAAGAAAAAGCTAAATCTATAAATGAGATAGAGATTGAAGACTACTTACCAAGAAGGAAAGTTATTCTCAAAGTAAAAACTCCGAAGAGGGTCGAAAATTGGGAAATGCCAAAACTTTCCTTATTAGATGACCCGCCCTTAACGAGAGTTAAAATTGAAGAGAAGGAAATAAGAAGAAAGGCAGATATTTTAACAGATAAGCTAAGACACTTTTCTGTAGAAGGAATGATTGTTGATGCCAAGCCGGGACCCCTAGTAACCATGTTTGAATTTAAACCAAATGCGGATGTGAAACTTAGCAAGATCACAGAATTACAAGACGATCTAGCCTTGGCGCTTTCGAGTGAGTCCCTTCGCGTGATCGCGCCTATTCCCGGAAGAGACGTTGTTGGTATTGAGACCTCTAATTCCAAAAGAGAAACGGTATACTATAAGGATTTATTAGAAGAAGAAGCTTTTTGGTCAGACGAGTTTAAACTACCTATTGCTCTTGGAAGACAAGTAAATGGAGAGCCAAAAATAGTGGATCTTAGAAAAATGCCACATTTGTTGGTGGCAGGAACGACAGGTTCTGGAAAATCAGTACTGATAACTTCTATTATTGCGGGACTGATATTTAAACATTCTCCCAAAACTTTAAGACTAATTCTTGTAGATCCTAAGCAAGTGGATTTGGCCGCATATGCTAATATTCCACATTTATTAATGCCTCCTGTAACCGACCCAAAGAAAGCCGTTACGGCGCTGAAATGGGCCATCAGAGAAATGGAAAAACGATATAAATCCATGAGTAAGTTTGGAGCGCGAGGCCTTGAGGGTTTTAATGAAACAGTATCAAAATTGAGTGCTGAAGAGATTTTAGAACATGAAAAAATTAATAAAGAATATGAATCCCAGGGGGTGATGAAGCTTGAGCAATATTATTATGCCCCCCTACCCTATGTCGTTATTGTGGTTGAAGAGTTTGGTGATTTGATGGCAGTAGATAAGCAAAATGTGGAGCATGGTGTGGTACGGTTGGCGCAAATGGCCCGTGCTTCTGGAATGCATTTAATTTTAGCGATGCAATCTCCCAGAAAAGAAGTTGTCACAGGATTAATAAAAACAAATATTCCAGGCAGAGTCGGACTCAAAGTGGCATCAAAAATGGATTCTCGAATCATCTTAGATGAAGGAGGGGCTGAACGGTTATTACCAAATGGAGACATGTTATTTTTAGCCCCCGGAATATCCAAACCGATGCGCCACCATGGACCTTATTTATCTGAGAAAGAAATAAATGGATTAGCAGAACATTGGTCCATACAAGGGGCCCCTGAGTACGATGCGATGGCATTAAAAGCTTTGGAAACAAACCTCGAAGGAAGCGAAGGGGACTCTTTGGCGACCACTGGGGATGAAGATATAGATGAAATGTATGATCAAATTTTATCTTGGACTGCAGAGCAAAAAGAGGTTAGCGCTTCTTTGTTACAGCGGCGGTTTAGACTGGGATATCCAAGGGCGGCAAGAATAATTGAAATTTTTGAAAAAGAAGGCGTTGTGGGACCATCAAATGGAAGCAAACCCAGATCTGTTTTGGTAAACAGCTTGAACCATTAACAATATTCTGACACACTTTCTGAATGTTTAAGAAAACAAAATCAACTCCTTTTATCATTTATATCGTTTGCTTTTTTGGAGTCCTTCTTTCGGAGGGGAAAGAGAAACTCATTGCGGGTCTTAAAGAAAAAAACAAAGAATACAGGTCAGAAATTAAAGAAGCAGAAGAGCTCATTATAAAAAAAAACAGATTGGGTGCGGTCAAGTTATTATTAAAGACCCTTGAAAAAGAAAAATTGAACAAAGTTGCTACCTTAGAAATAAAGAAAATTCTGAAAGAAATCAATGGCCTTTTTTTAAACGAAAAAGTGCAACAAAACTATGAGTTAGCATTAAACCTAAAAAATTCAGACATCAATCAATCAAATCAAAAATTGGAAGAGGCCCTTAGTTGGGAGCCCGATAATTTTAATATCATTTCTGAACTCGCTCGTCAAAAAATTAAAGCAAAAGATTGTAAAAACATAATAGGAGTGTTGGAAAATGCTGCTGCCATAAATCCTTGGGATGAGGCTATTAACTTAACCCTGGGGCAGGGATACTTTTGCAATAATGAAATGGCCAAATTGGCTCAAATTATATTAAGGAATAAAGATTCTAAAAGAAAAAAATTTAGCTCCGAATGGTTACAATTAGAATTTTTAAATAAACTGAAAAACAAAGAAATTAATAAATGTAAAGAATTATTGAAAGAATTCAAAGATAAAGATCCTAACAATCTACAAATTGAGGTTTTAGAAACTTTGCTTTTTAAAAACAATCCTGCTTCTTTAGCCTGCAAGTCAATGAGTCCTAATTTGTTATGGAAGTATCAATTCGATCCTTATTTTTGTGAGCTGGAAAAATTAGTAGAACTTATTGAAAAGTAAATTGATCTTTATCGTAAAAAAGAATAGACAAAGACATGACTAAAAACAGATATTGTTTTGTTTTATTATTGATGTGGCAGCTATTTCTTAGCGCGTGTGGGGTCAAAGGCAAGCCACTGCCACCACTTCAAGAACCATTTATTTCAAGTGGGAATAGGCAAGAGGATTTGCAAAAGCGAGAAAAAAATCAAAAAAAACAACAACTATTGCCAAACGAAAAAAATGCTAATGGACGTTAATATATTTTTTAAATATTCTGGAGCAGGAAATACTTTTTTGTTAGCAAAAGCAAAACCGTCAACAGAATTTTCTGCAACTCAAGAATTTGTAAAAAGAATTTGCAATCCAACGGAGGGCTTTGCGGCCGACGGGGTGTTATTTCTAGAAAAAAAAGAAGATCGTATCGTTTGGACTTTTTATAATGCCGATGGATCTAGTGCAGAAATGTGTGGGAATGCCGCAAGGTGTGCCTATGCTTTTTCGCGTGATCATTTTTTTGGTGATGCAGAAGAAAACAAGCCGAAAATTATTTACTTTCAAACACTTGCAGGAATTATAAAAGCAGAAAAAATAAACGATAAAATTTGCATTGAAATGCCTGAAGTTAAAAATGAATTAGGTGAAATTGAGTTTGTAAAATTTCAAAATCAATTCATGAAATATATCAAAGATCATTACCCTACTGAGATACTTGAAATGCAAACTATTTTTGACAAGAGCTTGGTGCAGGAATCTTTTTTATCTTTAAACACAGGTGTTCCTCATTTTTTAATTCAGGTAAAAGAATATTCTGAATATTTAGAGTTAAGAAAATTTTGTTCAAGAGTCAGAAGTCTTCCTCTTTTTCCAAGAGGTACAAATGTTACCTTGCTAAAAATTCAAGATATTAAATCAGAGGCTGTGGCGGTAACGTTCGAGCGAGGAGTCGAAGACTTTACCGCTGCTTGTGGAACCGGGGCTGTCGCTGTGGGTATTTTTTTGGAACAAAAATATCATCAAAAAATTTCGACAATAAAAATGCCTGGCGGTAGGCTTGTCGTAGAAACCAATCAGGCGACAACGAAAAAGCCTTTTTTAATAGGCGAAGCCCACTTTGTAGGGAAAATTGTTTTATAAAAATCTGTATAAAGAAGTAAGGAGATGGTCATAAAATGGAAAAATTCAAAGGTATTTTTACAGCTTTAATAACACCATTCAAAAATGGTAAGATTGATTTTTCGTCTCTAGAAAAACTGGTAAAGTTTCAAATAAACAAGGGAGTTAATGGTTTTGTAATTAATGGAACAACGGCAGAGTCTCCGAATTTGTCCAGTGAAGAAGTGAATGAAATTTTTAAAAAGGTAAAAGGTTGGGCTGGTTCTTTGCCCTTAATTGTTGGCACGGGTACGAATTCAACAAGTCAAACTATAGAAAACACTAAAAAGGCTCAGCTCATGGGTGCCGACGCGGCCCTTGTTGTTGTGCCTTATTACAACAAGCCTCCTCAAAGAGGACTAGAATTGCATTTTAGGGCTGTTGCTAAATCAACCAATTTACCAGTGATCCTATACAACGTGCCCGGCCGAACGATTACTTCTTTAGACCCAGAAACAGTAAAAAAGATTTCTCTTGAACCCAATGTGATAGGGATTAAAGAAGCATCTGGAAAAATGGATGTCGCAGAAAAAATCTTGGATTTAATGAGTCAATCATTTCTTATGCTTTCAGGTGATGACGCTAGTTACGTAGATTTTCTTGGCGTTGGAGGGCATGGCGTGATTTCAGTTGCAAGTCACATTATACCCAATCAATTTGTGGATTGGACAACTCTTGTTAAAAATAATCAATTAGAACAAGCTAGAAAAGAAATAAAAAAATATGAAAGACTTATTAACTTACTTTTTGTTGAGGCAAATCCTATTCCAGTAAAAAAGGCTCTGGAATTTATGGGAATAATTGAAAGCGCTGAATGCCGTTTGCCATTGGTAGAACTCAAGGAAGTCTATTCAGAAGCATTAAAAGAAGAAATGAAAAATGTGGGTTTATTATGAAGTCATTAAATATCGGAGTTATTGGTGCCTCTGGTAAAATAGGGAAAGAATTAATTTCTATAATTGAAGAGAAGCAACATATCCCTTTCTTTGGTATTTATGCAAAAAACAAACCTACGGGATACTTGAATAAGGCTTTAGATATTACTTCTGAAAACAATTATTCTTTAGCAGAAAAGGTTGATATTTGGATCGATTTTTCTTTGCCTGAAAGTTTTGAAAAATTTATTCCTCAGGTGGCTAGCTTTCATAAACCTATTATTTCGGGAACTACGGGTTTGACTCCAGCACAAAAAGAAATTCTTAAGGAGGCTGCAGGAAAGTGTCCCATTTTGTGGTCTTCAAATATGAGTATTGGTATTGCTGTATTAGCAGAAGCCCTAAACGTCTTTAAGAGAATTAAACATTTTGATTTTCAAATAGAAGAGCTTCATCATCGAAGAAAAAAGGACGCACCCAGTGGCACGGCAGTAACATTACAAAATAAATTGGTCGATGTTATTGAAAAAGAAGCTCCTCCTCCGGTTTCGATAAGAGGTGGTGGTATTTTTGGAATTCATAAGATATGGGCTATGTCAGAGCAAGAGGTTATCACATTTGAGCATCAAGCGCTTAATCGTCGAGTTTTTGCTGAGGGAGCTATGTTCGCAGGATTAAAACTGTTAGGGAAACCAAATGGCTTTTATGAGTTGAAAGATTTGTTGTGAACAGTTGCCTGATTCGCTTTCAGTTTAGTACCTTGGATTCAAAAGATAAAATCAAAGCATTTATTCAAGATTTTAAATCAAAATTTGATATCGAAAAAGTTTCTTCTGTTTTTAAAAGAAGAACGAATAAGCTCTCTGACCTCTATGATCTTCAAGAGTTTGTTGCCAAAGTAAGGACGACTATCCCTTCAATGGAATTAAAAGTAAAAATCAATATTCAAAAATTAAATAGCTATAACTCCTTTAAAATAGAATTATTGGCCTATGATGGAGAAACGAAAATAACTCCGCAATTAACTCTTCCACATCCAAATCTCTATTTGGACTCTTTGATTCTTCACTGTTCAGCAGAGATCTGGCCGGAATACATTCATCCTATTTATCGTAAAACTTTAAAAACATGTGATCTGGAGAGAAATATTGAGGGTTTAGATTTTTTATATCAGGGTAAGTTTTTTTTAGATTGATTCTGTCTTGACATTTTTAAGAGCTAAAGACTTAATTGTTTTAATGTTTAAAAATTTTATTATCTTCATTAATTTTTTTTTTCTAATAAGTTGTGTGACTCCTACGGGAGCTGTTATTAATGAATCAGATATAAGTTTAACTGAGACAAGAAAAGTTATTTTTAAAATGTTTGGAGAACCCAAGTCGATTTCTCAAAACGGAAGAGAATTAATTACAGAATTCATGGATAAAAAGGGAAGAATTCTTGAGTCTGCTAAAAAAGGTAAAGAAAGACGTTACGCCCATATCACCATCCTAGGCGAAAGGCGACCCTATAAAATTGTTGTTAATGCGGTTGTTGAGACTCTTGTCGAGGGAAATGAGTATGAATTGGCAGGAGATGATGAGGTTCTTTCAGAATCCCTAGCTAAGGACCTGAAGAAGGAACTCCTCAAAAGTCTCGATAATCGCAATATGTTTGACGATTTTAAACCTTTCTAAGATTCTGATAACAGATGAGTATTTTAAATATTGCTCTTATCATGGGCGTTTTTTTAACGACTTGGCTTTTTCCATCAACGATGGATCGACGAAAATTTATTTCTCTCACCCAACAGGTAACAATCAAAACTAATAAAAACAGTCCTCCGCGAATTGCATTCGACGCAATTCAAACAGAGACTCATAAAGATGAGGAGAAGAAAAATTTAAATTCGAATATTATTTATCTTTCAACACAAAACAACCAGGCCCCAGAAGAAGATCCTAGGCCACTTTTAAGGAAGATGGTTTTGTCACCGATAAATGTTATCAAGGAAAAACAAGTTATTTTTCAAGCTCCTACTGAAGAAGAGGAAACCGTTGGATATAAAACGGAGCCTGCTGGTTCTGATAATTCATGGATGCAAGAATTAAGACCCTATTTAAGAAAAAAACTTTCTGAATCTTCAAACATACAAGGGACAAATAAACCTTTGCATGAAAGTCTAGAGGATGAGGCTCTCTATTCGGAAACGGCAGTCAATTTATTGGACAAAAAAAGAATTACAAAGAGCCGATCAAAAAGTCGTGATGAAAGAATTTATCAAAATGTGAGTGATCAAAGTCAAGCAAGTGTAGATAAAGATTCAGTTGATTCTGAAAAAAACGTTGTTGTGGGATTGCTTGAAATAAAAGATGGACTGGCAATTACAAACGATCACCACATTGAGATACGAAGATATGAAGAGGGAGCCTTTCAAGAAAAGGGTAGTTTTGATTTAATTCAGGGAACCTATCAGCTCGAGGTTGCAAAACCCAGAGGCTATATTCTGGCCAGATTACTGAATGAAAATGGAAAAATTCTAGGTGAAGGGGTTGGTAGAGTATCGGATGTCAAATGGAATAAATTTCATACTCATGCGGGACCGAAAATATACATTACTAAAAAGGTGGATATAAAGGGAAGAACCGTGAGTGCCTACAATCTTGAAAAGGTAGAGGCCCTAAGCACGCCAGGAAAGGCCGGTGTTTTTAAGGGTTACGTTTCTCAGTCCTTAGATAAGACAGGTCGAGTGGCTTTAGATAATATTGTCGCTGGTTCATCGACTAATTTGGTTTCTCGGGTAAAAGGCCATTTAACAACTCAACAAATTATTATTGCCGGAGCCGAATTTGAAAATATTGTTTACCCTCAGAAAATGATTGAATCATTAAAAGCAATGGTATCAGAGCAACGACAACAAAATTTGAATGATCCAAATTTATCAGTCATCATGGGTCAAGTTCTTTTCGATAAAAAGTCCATGTCGGGAGTGAGGGTACATTTAGAAAACTACAATGAGCTAGAACCAATTTATTTCAATACATTGATGTTGCCGGATTCAAATTTAAAAACAACTTCTGAAAACGGATACTTTGCTTTCATTGGAGCGCCCGATGAATTACATCATCTGGTGGCCTTCAGAGGTGAAAACTATTTTGGACATGTTAACACGAAGGTGAATGCAGGAATTCTTTCTTATGCAAAGATTGAAAGTACTGTTAAAACGGAAGAAGTTGAAATTAAAGTTTACGATGCTTTTAGAGGTCAGGCTCAGAGTGCTGAACTTACCCTGCAAAGTTTAAGTGAGAAAGTGCAAGTGGATCAGGGCGCTCAATCTGTTTTTTTACCAGCAGTTGAAAGGTGGAGCTTGTTGCATGCCAAACCAAGTCTTGATTATCAACCCGCTTACTATACTTATGTTGATAAAACAGATTACATCAATGTCCCGCTGATTTCTAAGGCTTGGTTATGGCAGATAGTTTCTCAACTAAATATCAAAGTAGATCTTAAAAGTGGAATGGTTTTAGGTTTTGTTCATGATGAGAACTTTTCAGTAGAGATTCCCAATTATGAAAGCATGAATAAAAACGTAATTTATTTTGATTATGCGGGGAGAATCTTAAAACAACCCAGTGGGACAATGGGCGGAGGCTTTATTATTTTTAACCTTCCAGAAGATTCTTTAGAAATTTTAGTACTTGGGGCGAAATCTCAGAAAATATATTCAAGAATGACGCCATTGAAGGCTCAGGATTTATATGTTTTTAACTTCAAATTGGATAATTAGTTTTAACCCAGTTTTTAAAAAATTCACCGCGCTCCTCAAAATTTTTAAACTCATCATAGCTTGTACCCCCTGGGCTTAAAAGAACGACATCTCCCTTATGTATTAAAGAGTTTAAGTTTTTTAAAAGCTCTGATAAAGAAGGATAACAAGGGCCATCAACTAACAGCTGAGCTTTTATATTAGAACCACTTTCACCAAAAAAGAGAGGAAAAATTTTCTTATTCATGAGTTTTGGCCTAAGTTCAGGCCATGGCAATTTTTTATCCTTGCCGCCCAGAAGCACAACAACTCTTTGATAATTTTTTTTAAACAAACAAGACTCAATGGCGGTTTCTACACTATCGATAGTTGTGGCTTTGCTGTCGTTGATAAATAAAAGCCCCTCGCAGCTACCAAGAACTTCTAATCGGTGCGATAAGCCAGAAAATTTTTTAATCTCTTCAATGCAAGATTTTGGGATTTCAGCAGCGAGAACTAAGTTTATGGCCAAAGCTAAATTATCCTGATTGTGTTTTCCAAGAATAACCGCCTCTTCCGGAGAAAATAATTTAATATGATGATCATGGGGGTCAGACCAAATCACATTGGACAAATTTTTGGTGGAAGCAAATGATTTTAAATCTCCCCCATGAGTGTTTAAAATCATTTTATTTTTTGTAAGAGATTGTATATGCCATTTCGTCTCATAATAGTGAAATAAATGATGATAACGTTCCAAATGATTCGGAGTTAAATAAGTTATAATGGAATAATCTAATTTGAGTTTCTCAGAGTTTTCAAGTTGATAGCTAGAAAGCTCAAGGACAATCCAGTTGGCCTTATTTTGAGGGTTTTGGATTAATGACAAGGCATACTCACAAAAAGGCGTTCCCAGATTTCCACCAACAAAGGCATTTCTATCAATAGACTTAAGTCCAGCTCCAATAAGAGAAGTGGTTGTGCTTTTCCCCAAAGATCCCGTGATTCCAATAATTTTTTCATCAGTTAAAAATGAACACGCCAAGTTAATTTCACTAGTGACGAAAGCACCTTGATCACGCCAGATTTTTATCAATGGATCGCTCAATGGAAAACCAGGGGAAACGATGATCGTTTTTGGAAGTATCCTATTAAGCACCTGATCACGGTTTGTAAAGTCAGCTTCGGTAGACTTCTCATCAAAAGTAAATATGTCGTTAGGACCAAAGCCTGAGGCTAGCAAAAGGTGTTTGGCACTTAGGCCACTAAGACCTAGGCCGATGATACCTATCGGAGGTAGTAATTGAGTTTTTAAATTTATTAACATAGATTTGTATTATGTCGGATCTGGATTTCAGTAAAGCAAAATATACAGCAATTATAAGTGATTTACATTTGTGCGAGGCCGAACCGATTCACTTAAAATATCCGCTCTGGAAAAAATATAAAACAAAGGAATTTTTCTTTGATGATGAGTTTGCTTTATTTCTAAAGAAAATCCAAGCTCAGGCGAACTATGAGCCGGTAGAGCTTGTTCTTAATGGCGACATTTTTGATTTTGATTCCATTACTAGCTTCCCCGAAGATGCCATTTACAAAGTGTCCTGGTTAGAAAAGATTAGAGGCTTAAAACCACGGGAAGAAAGATCCCTTTATAAAATTACAAAAATTATTGAAGATCACCCTCAGTTTTTTCAAGCCTTAAAAGAGTTTTTAGAAAGCGACAATAAAGTTATTTTTATTTTTGGAAACCATGATATCGAACTTCATTTTGAAAAGGTACAGGCAGAAATTTTAAAATCACTAAATCTAAAGGATATGAAAGCTCAAAATGTACGGTTTAATGAATGGTTTTATATTTCAAATCAAGACACCTTGATTGAACATGGAAATCAATATGATCCTTATTGTGTTTTTGATGATCCTATAAACCCGTTAGTTCGTGGGTATAATTACTTGTATATGAAGTTGCCATTTGGAAATATCGCGAGTCGATATATTATGAATGGAATGGGTTTCTTTAATCCCCATTCAGACGGTAATTACATTATGAATTTTTCTGATTATGTTAAGATGTTTACGAAATACATGTTGAGGGCTCAACCGTTTCTTATCTTAACCTGGTTTATGGGCGCTGTCTGGACTTTGTTCTATACGATTAAGGATCAATTTGCTGAACCTATAAAAAATCCTCTTTCGACAGAAGAGAGAGTCAATTTCATTGCGCATAAAGCGAATGCCTCGCCCAGACAAGTTCGTGAGCTCAAAGAATTGTTTGTTGAAAATGCAAACAAAGATCCGATGCTCATCATGAAAGAATTGTGGCTGGACCGAGCTTTTATTATTCTTATTTCTTTTTTGATCATCTACTGGTTTTTTTCAAGCCTAAAAGATGTTTTTGGAATTTCTTTGTTTTGGGGTTTTATTCCGCTTTTTCTAATGATTCCTTTCTTTTTGTTCTATACAAAATCAATCGTCTCTTTAGTTTCTGGTTACAAAGAACCGGATGATAAAATTTTGGCAATTGCAGGATATATTGCGGGGGTTTCCAGAATTGTCTTTGGTCATACACATATTAGTCGCCATGAAATGATTGGCTCTATCGAACATCTAAATTCGGGAACCTGGTCGCCAAGCTATTTAGACATAGAATGCACCCGACCAACGGGGCAAAAATACTTCGTCTGGCTTGGGCCTAAAAGTGATGGAGAAGGTCGTTGCGCAAAACTTTCGACCTATGTTTCGCATCGCATTGTTGAATAAGATTCCTTTGTCTGGACTTGGTTCGGTATGTCAACATCTATAAGTTAATATATTCAACATGGAGGCCAGGATGTCAGAAGATTTAGTATTAGTAGTAACTAGCAAAGTAAAAAAATTAATTAAAGAAAAAGGCGAAATGAACACATCGGCAGCAACGGTAGAGGTTTTAAGCAAAGCGGTTGAAAGACTTTGCTTAAAAGGAATTGAAAGTGCGAAGGCAGATGGAAGAAAAACGGTAATGGATAGAGACATTATCATTGATCACATATAACTGAGAATATAGTCCGTAACGGACTATAAATCTTTTGGTAGTTATTTTAAAATGCTATTTGGAATAACTACCAATGCAGAGTCACGAAAAGACTCACCTGTATTTGCAAGGCTTCCAATAAACATATCAATACTTAAGGTTGTCGTATCAAAACTCTTTGAAACTTGTGATATATGCATTTTGCCGATAGCCTCGTCATCAATAAGAGACCTTGATAAAGTCACTTTTTTAGAAGAATTAGAACCAGGTATCCAATTAATAAGGTTAAAGCCGCTTTTTTCAACAGAAAATTGAGATATGGAAAATTTTGAACATATCCACATAGAGTACACAAGTGTATGTTGGCTTTGTGGATCATAAGTTGTTAGAAAATACCCAACTTGATTTTCTCCCTTAAACAAGGTGTGGAGTTTAGAGTTTTTGGTTTTTTGGACGGCATCGAAGGCATCATTGCTAACATATTGATCCATGGAACAGGATCTAAAAGTATTTGGCAAATTTGCAAATGAATTAGAAGTGAACAGTAAGAAAACGAAAGTGGTAAGTGACAAAATTTTAAAAGATTTATATTTTTCTAGAGACCTATAGTTCATAAAAAACTCCCTATTAACTGTTTCTATGGTTTGTGCCGGGATTACGCATTTGCGCAATCCCATAGTTAGTTAAGCCGTTAAGTATTGTTTTACGTATCTTTGTTTAAGTAGTTAAGTGTTGTTTGTTGCGGGTAGTTTACAACAAAACTGTGGAACTTGAAATGTCGAAGATTTAGACAGTAAAAAAGTAATAGTTTTTAAAAATTAATCGAAATTAAGAAATCATTTTTACAAGTTCATCCCAAGAAATAATATGGACGCCAAGGTTCTTGGCCTTTTCAAGTTTGGATCCCGGATCGTTGCCAACAACTAAATAATTTAATTTAGACGAAACAGAGCTCAAAAGCTTGCCGCCATTTACTTCGATGAGTTCTTTGGCCTGATCCCTAGGTATTTCAAGGGTTCCAGTAATTAAAAAACTCTTGTTTTGCAGAGGTCCGTCGTTGGTGCGTTTGATTTTTTCAAATGTAATTCCGACTTGAATTAAATTTGAAACCTCTTCAATATTAGCTGGAGATTGCAGCCAATTCAAAATAGCCATTGCGACCTTTGGGCCAATTTCTGGAATTTGCAAAAGGTTAGTTTCCTCTGTTCCAAGAAAATTTTCAATTGTTAAAAAATGATTTGCCAAGTGTTTGGCGGTGGTTTCTCCAACAAAACGAATGCCTAAACCGAAAAGCAATCGAGCCAAGGTAGTTTTTTTACTTTTATTCAGACTTTCAAGAATATTTTGAGCTGATTTCTCGCCTTGTCTTTCTAAGGTGAGAAGATCTTCCTTAGTTAGTCTGTAAAAATCAGAAAACTTACGAACAAACCCTTTATCAACCAAAATATCGATCCATTTATCACCGAGCTTTTCAATATTGAGTGCTTTTCTTGAAGCAAAATGTTTTAGAGATTCTTTCAGTATGGCTGAGCAGTTCATATTAACACAACGGAAGACAACCTCCTCTTCGGCAGCTAGTAGAGGCTCGCCACAGGAAGGACAGTGGGTTGGCATTTTGAAGGGACTTGAATTCGAATTTCTTTTTGACAAAACCACATCCACAACTTCCGGGATAACATCCCCTGCCCGCTGAACGACAACGGTATCACCAATGCGAATATCCTTACGGTCAATTTCTTCTTGATTGTGGAGAGTGGCGTTGGTAACGGTAACCCCGCCGACTGATACGGGACTCATAATGGCGACGGGAGTGATAGCCCCAGTTCTTCCAACCTGACAAATAATATCTGTAATGATTGTTTGGGCTTGCTGTGGAGGGAACTTAGCAGCCGTAGCCCACCGAGGGCTTTTAGAGATCATTCCGAGCTCGGCTTGGAGTTTAAAAGACGAGACTTTAATAACGATGCCATCCACATCAAAAGGCAAACGATGTCGTTTGCTTTCAAACTCATGATAAAAGTTAACAACTTCTTGAGCGTTTTCACAAACACGAGTTAATGAGGGAAATGTAGGGATGCCAAGCTGGGAAAACTTCTCATAAAGTTCAAGCTGAGTCTCGAAACCGATGCCAACAAAATCTCCAAGAGTATAGGCATAAAATTTCAATGGTCTTGATGCTGTGATTTTTGAATCTAACTGACGAATGGTGCCAGCAGCAGCATTTCTAGGGTTAGCAAAAGCAGGCAAACCTTCTTCTTGTTGAGAGTTATTAAGCTCAAAAAAATCTTCTTTATGGATTAAAACCTCACCGCGAACCTCAAGCAATTCAGGAGGTGCCGTCGTTTTCAGTTTGAGAGGAATGGATTTAATGGTTTTTACATTTTGCGTGACGAGTTCCCCTGTAAGGCCATCACCCCGAGTCAGGGCTTTGGTGAGAAGGCCGTTTTCATATACCAATTCCATGGATAATCCGTCAAATTTGGGTTCACAAAAATAGTGAATATTTTCTTTCGTGTTTAAAAACTTTTTGATTCTCTCATCAAAGGAAAAGATATCATCTTGGTTATAACTATTGGAAAGGCTCAGCATGGGGGCGCGATGATTTGATTTTTCAAAATGAGAAAGAGTTTTTCCACCAACTCGATGGCTGGGGGAATCTGGCCGGATCCAATCAGGGTGAAGTTCCTCGGTATGTTTTAACGCAAGAAATAACTGATCGTATTCAAAATCCGTAATAACAGGAGCGTCCTTAGAGTGGTATAGATCATCATGATATTGAATCAATGAAACAAGTTGAAGGTAATTTTCAAGAGTGAGAGGTTGATGGATAGGCTGGTATGAAGGCTTAAAATGAGAATCATTCATGGTAACAATACACAATAAAAGTTAAAACTTTGCAACTTAGATATTGGCCTATTTCAAATGATCAGGTACAAATAAAAAGAATGAAAAATATAGTAGGGAAAGCATTTACAGCTCTAGTTATCTTTTGCGCACTGGTCATTGCCCTGCTTGCGATCGTTTTTAAAATAAAATATTTTGTACCAGAACTAAAAGCTCCAGAAATAAAAAACCCTGAGCTTTATATTAAAAATTCTGAAGGAAAAATTAATACAATAAAACAAGATTGTGAAAAAAAAATTATTTGGGCAAATAAAAATAAAGATAAAACTAAATTTAGTTTGGTCTATATTCCTGGTTTTTCAGCAACAAGAAAAGAAATTTTCCCCGTAATGGAAACTCTGGCAAAAGATTTAGGGCTTAATCTTTTTTTATCAAGATTCCCATATCATGGCGAAAACAATCCTGAAGCCTATAAAAATCTGACGGCTCAAGACTTATTTGATACCGCAGTGGAGGCGTATGAAATCGGTAAAGAATTAGGAGATGAGGTTATTATGATTGGAACCTCTACAGGAGCCGTCATGATCTCTCAACTTTCGGTATGGCAAAAAGAAATTAAAGCGATGGTATTAATTTCTCCAGCCTTTAATATTATGCCATGGGCAACAGAAACCTTAGCTTCTCCATTAGGTAATATAATTAATAAACTGGCCAATGATGAGTACAGAACCTGGGAGCCAAAGAATCCTGATATTAAAAAATATTGGGACACAAAGTATCACAGAGATGCTATCCCAGAACTAATGAGGGCGATCTATTATGTGGATTCTCATAATTTTGTTCAAATAAAAAATCCAACGTTGATGATCTACACAAAAGAGGACAAAATTATTTCACTTAAAGAAGTAGAGAAGAAATTTGCAGAAATTGGATCTCCACGAAAAAAATTAATTTTAATGCCTTCTCCATCCCATGTTTTGGCTGGAGAGTTTACTTCCCCTCAAACAACACAGCTTGTAATAGGGGAAATTAAAGAATGGCTAGAATATCAGGGTGTAAAATGATTGATGCGAAGACAATTAAATACATAGCAAAATTAAGTCGAATTGAGATGGATGATTCTCATGTTGAAAAGTATTCCAAGGATCTTTCGAATATTTTAGATTATTTTGCTCAAATATCAAAAATAGATACACTAGGTGTTGAGCCAATGACAACCCCAGTGGAGTATGAAATCAGATGGCGTGAAGATCATGTTGTTAAAGAGTACTCGCCAGAAGAGATGTTAAAAAATGCTCCCGAAAAATCAGGGAATTTATTCAAAGTTCCCCCGGTGGTGTGAGGAATATATGGAAGCAGTAACTAAATCCCTCAAACAACAAGTCGAAGCCATTAAAAGAAAAGAACTTTCTTGCGAAGAATTGGTAAATAGTTATTTAAAAAGAATTCAAAAAATAAATCCGTTGTTGAATGCTTTCATTACGTTGAACGAAAAAGTATTAGAAGAGGCCAAGGAATTAGACCAACAAATTGCTAAGTCCTATAGTGCAAAAACAAGTAATGATTTAACTGCGAATAAACTTTTAGGAATTCCATTTGGGATAAAAGACATGTTTTGTACCAAAGGAATAAAAACAACCGCAGCTTCAAAAATGCTAGAAGAATTTATTCCGCCCTATGAGTCTACAGTGACAAAAAGAATTAAAGAGCATGGGGGCTTGGTGTTAGGTAAACTTAATTTAGATGAGTATGCCATGGGAAGCTCAAACGAGACTTCGTATTTTGGTGTTTGTAAAAACCCTTGGGATTTATCTCGTGTTCCTGGGGGCTCTAGCGGTGGATCTGCCGCAGCTCAGGCTGCCATGTTGGCTGCAGCTACGATGGGAACAGATACTGGTGGCTCCATTCGCCAACCTGCAAATTTTTGCAATGTGGTAGGAGTCAAACCAACCTATGGCAGGATCAGTCGATATGGAATTGTGGCCTATGCTTCTAGTTTGGATCAGGCTGGACCTATAGTACGTACGGTTGAAGATGCCGCTTTGATTTTAGAAGTAATTTGTGGCCAGGATAGCAACGATTCAACAACTTCTTCTCGTAAGGTAGAGAATTTTTCAGAAAATTTAGCTCAAGATTTAAAGGGAATTAAAATAGGGATCATCAAAGAATTTATTGAAGATAAAATTGACAAAGACGTTCAGCGCATTTTTCAGGAAGCCATTGAAAACGCAAAAAAAATAGGTGCAGAGATTGTTGAGGTCTCAATTCCCATGATTGAACATTCTATTCCTATATATTATTTAATTGCCGCTAGCGAAGCGTCTTCAAATTTAGCCCGGTACGATGGAGTTAAATATGGACACAGAGCTAATTTCAAAAACTTATCAGCAGTTGATTTGGAGCAATTCTATTCACAAACAAGAGCTGAGGGATTTGGTTCTGAGGTACAAAGACGGATCATGTTGGGAACTTATTGTTTGTCATCCGGCTACTTTGATGCCTATTACAATAAAGCTTGCCAAGTGAGACGGTTGCTAAAAAATGAATTTACTGAGCAATTTAAAAAGTGCGATGTCCTTCTTTCTCCGGTGACAACATCTCCGGCATTTAAAATTGGTGAAAGAATTGAAGATCCTTTAACAATGTATTTAAATGATATTTTCACCGTGTCCACTAATTTAGCCGGACTTCCAGGGATGAGTCTCCCCTATGGTTTTTCTAAGGAAAATTTACCCATCGGAATTCAGTTAATGGCAGCGCCCTTTGCAGAACAAAAAATGTTGAGCATTGCCCATGCCCTTGAGCTAACAACAACAGCTTCAAAAAAGAAGCTCATTTTATAAGTGGAGTTATATGGAAGCGCCGATATATCGTGGTTTTTACGCAACGATTGGTATTGAAATTCATGTTCAGTTAAACACGGAAAGTAAAATATTTTGTGGGGATTCTACGGGGTTTAATTCAGGAGACAATGAAAATGTTTCTCCCGTCAGTGCGGGCATGCCAGGAACCCTTCCTGTTTTAAATAAAAAGGTAGTTGAGTTTTCAATCAAAACCGGTTTGGCACTTAACTGTGAGATCAGAAGAAAGTCCATCTTTGCTCGAAAAAATTATTTTTATCCGGATCTTCCAAAGGGTTATCAAATTTCACAGTATGAAGAGCCTATTTGTGAACATGGTCACGTGACGATCAAGCTAGAGGATAAATATAAAAAAATTTCAATCACGAGAGCCCATATGGAAGAAGATGCGGGAAAGTCGATTCATAGTGGAGAGTGGACCCTGCTTAATTACAACAGAGCGGGTGTTCCGTTACTAGAAATAGTTTCTGGACCAGAAATGAGTTCTGCCAAAGAGGCTGTTGAGTACGCAAAAACGATACGTCAAATTGTTCGTTATCTTGATGTTTGTGATGGCAACTTGGAAGAAGGCTCCTTGCGTTGTGATTGCAATGTGAGCGTGAGAAAAGTAGGAGAAGATAAATTAGGTACCAAGGTCGAACTTAAAAACATTAACTCTTTTAGATTTGTTGAAAAAGCGATTGATTATGAAATTGAAAGACAAATTGATTTAATTGAAAGGGGCGACAAAATTATTCAAGAGACGAGACTCTATGATCCGGATAAAAATCGAACTTTTGCCATGAGAACTAAAGAAAATGCTCAAGACTATAGATATTTCCCTGATCCTGATTTGCTTCCTGTTATATTAACCGAAGAGATGATTTCAGAAATTAAAAAAACCTTGCCCGAGTTGCCCCAAGCTAAAGTTCAAAGATGGCAAAACGAACATCATTTGCCCGAATACGATGCCACCGTGCTTACTGCGGAAAAAGAAATTGCAGAGTACTATGAACAAACGGCAAAAATCTGTGGAAATTACAAAGCGGCCTCGAATTGGATCATGACAGAAATTATGGGAGAAATTCACTCAAAGCCAAGCAGTCTTCAGAATTTTCCAGTCACCCCTGCCCGATTGGGAAAGCTTATTTTAATGATAGACAGTCAGGCGATCTCTGGAAAAATTGCGAAGCAAGTTTTTTTCGAAATGCTCACGTCTCGCTTGGATCCTGAGGCCATAGTTAAAGAAAAAGGATGGCAACAAATTTCAGATGTTAATTCCGTTGAAAAAATTATCGACGAAGTCTTGGCAGCCAATGTAAAATCAGTTGAGGAATATAAAAAAGGAAAAATAAAACTATTTGGATTTTTTGTTGGAACAGTTATGAAAATTTCCAAAGGTCAGGCAAATCCAGATTTAGTGAATGAACTATTAAAGAAAAAATTGGATTAACATGAGAATAGCGGCGTTAGACTTAGGGTCAAACTCCTTTCTTTGTTTGCTTTGCGAAGCAAACCAGAACGGAGTGATTGAAATTCATAAAGATTTAATCGAAATAGTTCGCATAGGTCAGGATTTGAATAAGACAAAACGCATTAGTAAGGAGGCCTTGGAAAGAGCGAGGCAGTGCTTGACCCAATTTAAATCTGAAATTGAAATTTATAAACCAGAAAAAATAATTGCCTATGCCACTTCTGCAGCGAGAGACGCAGAAAACAAAGAAGATTTTTTTGCAATTGGAAAATCATTAGGCATTTCCATTGAAGTCATCTCTGGAGAAAAAGAAGCTGCAACCACCTACAAAGGTGTTTTTTGGGGAAATCCAAGTCTTTCTAACAATGACGACGGACATGAAAAACAGAGCGCCATGGAAGATCCAACAAATCTTTTAATTGATATAGGAGGTGGCTCCACAGAAATTATTTGCGGAAAAGGATGTGTGTTCACAGAGTCGATGAGTCTAAACATAGGTGCCGTTCGAATGACTGAAAAATGGATCACACACTACCCTATTTCCGATGGCGAAAAAAAGCAGCTTAAGGAAGACATCGTTTTAAATTTATCAAATAAATTAGACAAGATAAAAGCTCTTAAACCAAGGTTTGTTTATGCTGTTGCGGGAACCCCAACCACATTAGCTGCCGCCCATATGGGAGGAGCTTTCTTAAAAGAAAAAATTGAAGGGTTCAGTTTTACGATAAAAGAACTAGAAGACTGGGAATATAAATTAAGTTCAGCAAGCCTTGTCGAAATAATCAACATATTAAAAATACCCAAGGGGCGTGCTGACATTATTTACTCTGGAGTTGTTATTTTGAAAACAATTCTAGAAACAGTGGGAGCTGCGCAGGTATTAGTTTCCACAAAAGGGGTTAGGTATGGCATTGTCGCAAACGCCTTTCCTTAGAGCTGCTGTTTATTTTTCCATCCATTTTTTGTTTTCTTTTTTCTTGTTCACCACAAGTTATGCAAAAGATAAAGATAAGAATTTGGATGAGGTAAAGATCCTCTTTAATAAAGGAACCTTAAAAATAAACAAAAAAGAATTAAAAATTGAAATTGCTGAAACTCCTTCTCAGCATGCCTATGGATTGATGAATAGATCTTCTTTGCCAGAAAACCAGGGAATGCTTTTTGTTTTTGAAGAAGAAGATTTCAGATCGTTTTGGATGAAGAATACTTTTATTGATTTGTCTATTGCTTACATTGATAAGAATAGAAAAATTATTGAAATTCTAGATATGAAAGCGGTTTCCAGCTCTTTGGATGTGAACTTACCATCCTATCCAAGTAGCGGGAAGGCGAAGTACGCCCTAGAAGTTAGTCAAGGTTGGTTTAAAAAAAATAATATCAAAGTCGGTAATTTCATTTCTGAGTATAAAATTTTGAAGTAAAAAGACATAGTCTTTGGTATGAGAAATCAGGTTTAAGTCTAGAGTTTTAATAGTTTTGCAAGTCTGGGGCTATAAAATAATTGATTGTCCAAGAAGATATGGTCTAATCAAATAGTAAGAATATATGAAACAGAAAGTTTCAGATCTACATCAAGGATGAATGCATGAAAAAACAATTTGTCATTTTTTTAGCAGCAATAACCCTAGTGCTAAGTCATTTAGCATGTACTTCTTCTAATACCGATGATGGCGGAGGTGAGCAAATCGCCGCCGAAGGTGGTGATGCATCACCAGAAGGTGTGAATGAAGGGCTTGGAACTGATGGAACAGAAAAACCTGGAGAGTTGGGTTCTCCACAAACAGTTGCAGAAGGTGGATTGGAAGACCCGAATCTGCAGCCTTCTGGAGATAGTTCTACAGCACAGGTGACGGATCCAAATGCGCCTCCAACAACAGATCCCTCGGCGGAGAACGCGACAAATTCAAATCCACCTCCTGTAGAGACTTTAGCAAATAACCCACAACCTGCTGAGCAGGCAAAACCAACAGAAACGCTTCCTGTAGCAATTACCGAGGCTCCAGCACCAGCTCCTGTAGAGGCCAAACCTGCTGTGGTAGTGGAATACAAGAAAATGGAAACGACTCCGTGGGTTGTCGGCGGAAAAATGATGAACTCAGTTTATTTTGCAAGGCCGAATGACACCCTCGAGTCGGTAGCTGAAAAAATTTATGGAGATAAAACAAAAGTTAAAGAATTAAAAAAAGCAAACAAGTCAGTTGCTAAAAGAAATCTAAGAGCTGGTGATAAAATATATTACAACTCTCCGACAAGGACCGAAGATTCTTCACAGATCATTACCTATTATGCGGATAAGGGAGTGCCTCCGCTTACCTACACAACCAAAGAAGGTGATAATTTAAGAAAAGTAGCAAAGGAACTTTTGGGATTCAAAGACGCCTGGAAGGAAGTTTGGGCATCAAATAGTTTTGAGTCCAATAGAAAATTGGATCCAGGAATTGAAATAAAATATTGGAAAGAAGAAGTCTCTGCTCCGGCTCCAACAACCTTGGCTGAAAACAATCCTGTAACTCCCCCTATGCCCACGAAAGATGTTCCCCCGCCTCCTACGGTAGCAGAAATGCCGCCGCCTCCTCCACCGCCAGCGGATATTCCTCCACCGCCTCCTAATATGGCAAGTAATGATTTTCCACCCCCTCCACCTCCGCCAGTAGATGTTCCACCTCCGCCCCCACCACCAGATATAGCAAATAATGATTTACCTCCTCCTCCACCGCCACAAAACCCAACTCCAGCTATTGGAAACAATAAACCAGCCTCTGCTTCTTCAGAAGGAGGACCTCATTTAGTCGCTGGAATGGATGAAGAAACCCTTTATATGGCCATCGGTGGAGCTGTGGTCTTATTAGCAGTAGCTGTATTTATTGTGAGAAGAAAAAATAAACAGCGTGAACAGTTTGAACAAGCAATGAATGAAACACAAGTGGGTTGATTAGCCCACTTTTTTAAAGATCTTATCAATTACATTTCGACGGTCTGATCGCTGTGATTCTACAAAATAAATGAGGTCATCAATAATCTGGACATCTCTGTTGTTAGTAGGATTGAATTTTAGCCCACAACCGGCAGAGTTTGACCAGATGACAGTTGCAGCTAGCTTTCTTTCGCGGCCAGCGACCTCAAGATAGATAACCACTTTTTCGTGAGGGCGAAAAGCCTCTTGGTCATGTTCTAAAAAAGCGCCCGTAAGGCTGATGTTTCGTAAATTTCCTTTTGAGTCTTCTCGAGAATAATTTTTCTTAAAAGACACGGGAAGCAAGAGTGGGGTTCTTGGTGAAGGGATATTTGAAGAGTCCACTAAATCTCCTTTGTTAAGGGGTCGTTTAATGAACTCGGAGTAAATGCATAAATACTTTACAATAAATTGAGATAAATTTGAGACAAAAATATTTTACCTAAATTTTTCTAGAATAAATGGATCTTTAGTTCTTTCTAAAATTAATTGGTAGTATTGGTGGTTTACTTGGATAGCCATTCATATCAAAATGAGATTTATTTATTCTTAATTAGGGACATAGAATAAAATTATTAATTAAAATGAAAATAGGGGCTAGATTTTAGTATTGACAAGCTAAGTATTTTGTTACAGACTTGATAACAAGTAAATCCAAAAGTCTGAGACAATCAATAAATTATATTACTTTCTTTAAAATCATTTATACCTAAATCATGAATTATAAAGAAAAATAATCGGCTTGTGTCTCGTCTTAATTTTTTCCAAAATCATATCAAGGAGTTTTTGTTTGTCTGATACAAAAAGCCAAGCTAACGAGCAAGCTAACGAGCAAGCTAACGAGTCTAAATCCGTAGAAATTACTAAAAAAAGAGGTCGCCCAAAGGCAGCAGAAGAAGTCAAGAAAGCCAAAACAGAGGCAGCAGAAACGGTCAAGGCGGCGTCGACTCCAGCTCAAGAATCGTCACCTCCACCCACACCGACGGCGGCGCCAGCGCCAGTGTCGGCAGCAGCACCAATGCAGTCATCAGCGCCAACACCAACGTCAGCACCGACGACAGCTCCAAAAGCCACTTCTGCTTCAGAGACATCGGCGCCTTCAGCAGCAGGAACAGGGGTTGAAGCGGCCCCAGCCACAGGGATTGCAACAGGAACAAGCGCAGAGGGATCTGTAGCCCCTTCAGCGCCAACAGCGGAGGCTCCAAAACGATCGGAGCATAAACCGGAAAGACATCATGAGGGTAAACCAAAATATGAAAATAAAGGCGGAGGTCACAACCCCTCTGGCGGTAATCCCAATAATCGAAATAGCTATTATAAAAACAATCATAAGCAACAGTATGACAATCGAAATAACAACAATCGCAATCGAAATGATCGATTTGATAGAAACGATCGCTTTGACCGTGGGGATAGAAATGACCGTGGCGAAAGAAGCGAGCTAAGGGAGCAATATTTACAACGACAACAGCAAAAAGCACAACAAGCCAGTGGAATCTATGATCCCGAGAATCCAGCTGGAATTATTCCACCAATGAATCAAGGAGAAGATTCTTCTTTGAAACAAAATCAAGGAGCTGAACAGCTGGATGTGGATGTATCTGGAATCAATTTAACTGAAGAGGAAAAAAGCTGGTTATCCTCAAAAGATTTGAAGACCAAAAACATTCAAGAGCTAACGGGTTTGGCAGTTAAATTAAAAATTGAAAATGCGGCGGGGCTCAGACGTCAGGACATGATTTTTGAAATCCTAAAAAGATCTGCAAAATTAGGGGTTGATATTTATGGATCAGGGGTATTAGAAATTTTGCCAGATGGTTATGGGTTCTTACGATCACCAGATTACAATTATCTTCCAGGGCCTGATGATATTTATGTTTCCCCCTCACAAATTAGAAGATTTGGTTTAAGGACTGGTGATACCGTAACGGGTACCGTGCGGCCGCCCAAAGAAGGCGAACGTTACTTTGCACTCCTTAAAGTGGATTCACTTAATTTTGAAAATACCGAAACAGGTAAAGACAAAATATTATTCGACAACCTGACTCCGCTTTATCCCAATGAAAGATTAAAGCTTGAACATGGTCCTGCGGAATACACAACCCGTGTTGTGGATCTTATGAGCCCTCTGGGTAAGGGACAAAGGGCCCTGATTGTGGCCCCCCCAAGAACTGGAAAAACAGTATTGTTGCAAAATATTGCGAATGCCATTACGGCCAATCACCCGGAAGTAAAATTAATCGTTTTGTTAATTGATGAGCGTCCTGAAGAAGTGACTGATATGCAAAGAACGGTCAAGGGCGAAGTTGTTTCTTCAACCTTTGATGAGCCACCAACAAGACATGTTCAGGTCGCTGAAATGGTTCTGGAGAAAGCTAAACGGCTTGTCGAACACAAACATGATGTAGTGATATTACTTGATTCGATCACTCGATTGGCCAGAGCCTATAATACTGTGGTGCCGCCATCGGGAAAAATTTTATCTGGTGGTGTGGATTCCAACGCTCTTCATAAACCAAAAAGATTTTTTGGTGCTGCTAGAAATATCGAAGAAGGAGGCTCACTCACAATTATTGCCACCGCCCTTATCGATACCGGATCCAGAATGGATGAAGTAATTTTCGAAGAATTTAAAGGAACTGGTAATTCTGAAATCATCTTAGATAGAAAATTGATGGAAAAACGAATGTTCCCTTGCATGGACATCAACAAATCTGGAACTAGAAAAGAAGATTTGCTTATCGACAAAGGGGATCTCACCAGATTATGGATTTTAAGAAAAGTCCTAGCCCCGATGAATCCCGTCGATGCCATGGAATTTTTGTTAGACAAAATTTCTCAAACCAAATCCAACGCTCAGTTTTTACAAAGCATGAGCGGCGGAGGTTAGACCACGAAGGGTTGAGTCAAGGTCCTGAAATAAAAAAACTATTTTGAAAAACCAATTTGATACCAACAGTATGGGGTTTGTGTTTGAGGTGGATCAAATCTTTGTGAATAAATAAATAAACCTGGTGGATACTTTGAATTATCTAAATAAACAGTGGGAATGATTTGAACTTCTGGGGAGTCAAACTCAGGATTTCGGCTATCAATCGTAAGGATCGACTTCTTTATTATTTTTAAAGAATTCTCATTAATTTCAGCAATTGAAATATTATCTCTTGGAAAATTTCCAATACTGTTTTGTTCAGATATTGGGCCAATCCAATATAATTTACCATTTTGTGCCCTTATTAAATTTGAAGCTGTAGAGGAGCTAAAAAAACAGGATCCATCATCATTGCAAAGAGGCTCTGGTTGACTCCAATTTTTTCCATAATCATTAGAAATAGAAATCCAACGTCTTGACGGCAATTGGTTATCATACTCATTAGATCCGCGACTTACCATAATTAGCGTACCTGGTTTATTTTTTAACTCTTGAACTGCCGGTTCCAAAATACCTCTAGTTGATTTTGATTCCGGCAAGAAAGCTCTATCACTCAAAGTCCATGATAAATCCGTCTGCTCTTTGTTCCAATTGCCGGTGATAATGGCACCTACAGAATAACTAGCTACAGGAAATCTTTGTTTTGTAGGTTCGTTTCTTGAATCTAATGGCCAATAGGAAACAGGGATGACTATTGATTGATTACTTAGTTCTATCAATGAAGAAACCCCGCTAGGCCAAATACCATTCTTTCCTGTTATTATTCCTGGAAATGGATTTTCTTCTGAAAAACCATTTTGAATTATGGGTTTAAATTTAGAAAAAGTTTCCCCTCCATCAGTGGAAATTCTGTACCAGATGCTTTGCGTATTCACACCAATTAAGGTTTCTTCTGAGCCCTTTTTCATAACATTGGCAATCTGAATTAGACGATTAATGTTAGATTTTTTAAATATCCATGCCGGTGAGGTAGAGGTGAATACTTCCATTTCTAAGCCACTAGAATTGGTTATAAATTTAGGATAAATAAAAGCATTTCCTGTTCCGCCTTTACCCGCATCCCAATCCTTTGGAATTGCTAATGGACGGGCTGAGGCAATAGCTGCTGAAGACTCGGAAGGATAATGAATTTCCTTATCAATTACTATTAAATTAGGACCAAGAGAGTTTGCCATAGCGTTATTTGAATCATTATCGAAGGCATTATTTGATTTTAAATTGTTACTTTCGTTAATGTGAAAGGAATTTTGCGAACAATTTTGAAAAAACGAAATAAAAGAAAAAGACAATAAAGATACTAAAAAAAATTTCAAATTTAAGAATTTAGACACCCAATGCTTCCTTCATCTTTAAGAAAAAATAATTAATAAGTCTCACAGCAAAAGTTAATATTAATAAAACGTAAAACCTACTCTTGAAGAAGAGTACTACAGTAATTTTACATCTAAACCTATAATAACTCCAAGAGTTGTCTCATCGGAGGATTTCTATCAATGGCACGCGTCTTGCTATGATAATTTCTTGATTGCGATTTTAAAGCCAACAGTATTAATAGAGAAACCGCGTATTGTTAAATTTATATGTCAAAAATTAATTCAATATGAAATTTTCTAATTTCGTCTATAGTCTCTCGTCTATATAAAATTTAACGAAAACAAGTTGTTTTTCAACGGTTTCGTACCAAAATGCATTGAGCCTAGGGAGTTCCCATGAAGATGAAAATAAATGCAAGTTCAAACCAAAACCCAAATCCAAACCAAAACCCAGAGAAAAAGATAAATCTAATGAGCTTTCTGGCTCTGGGTTTGATGATGATTTTGTTGGGTCCTCATAACGATAAAGCCAAGGCGCAAAATCAGACTGAATCAGAGAAACAAGCTTTGCGAATTAATCTTGTCGAGGCAACGGCGCCAGCCCCCAAAACATCACCGTCCCTGGGCAAGAAAAGTTTCAAGGGGGTTCCGGCGGCTAAGGATGCTAAAGAAACTCAGGATATTCAGGATGAAAATTTAATGGCGGCTATTATAGAGAAAATTTTAAACAATGTAAAAA